>NZ_JBFAKW010000009.1:60541-141421 GCF_040655955.1 Streptomyces sp. NPDC050263
GGTCGTCACGACGGAAGCCACCGGAGGACGGACGGTCGTTGTCGCGGCGGAAGCCGCCCGACGGACGGTCGTTGTCACGGCGGAAGCCGCCGGACGGACGGTCGTTGTCACGACGCTCGAAGGAACGGCCACCGCGGTCGTCGCGGCGGTCGTCGCGACGGAAGCCGCCACGGTCGCCCCGGTCGCCGCCGCGGTCACGGCGCTCGTAGTTGCCCCGCTCGTCGCGGAACGCCGGGCGCTGCTCCTGGACCACCGGCTCGGACGCCACCACAGCCTCCGCGACCTCGGCCACGGCGGCCTCCGTCACCTCGGCGACCGCGGCCTCCGGGTCCTCGCCCCGCTCGCGCGCGGAACGGGCGACCAGACGGTCGGCCTCCTCGCGCAGCTCGGTGGCGCGACGCGTCAGACGCTCCAGCTGCTTGGTGAGGTCGGCGACCTCACGCTCGGCCTGCTTGGCGGCGTTGTTCGCGGAGTCGGCCTGGACCTCGGTCAGCGAACGCGCACCGGTGATCTCGGCGACCTCCGGCTCGAACACGCCCGCGCCGCCCACGATGTGACGCGAGGCGTCGACGCCCGCGTCCTCCATCAGACGGAAGATCTGGCGACGCTGGTGCGGCAGGGCCAGGGAGACCACGACGCCCGAGCGACCGGCGCGGGCGGTACGGCCCGAGCGGTGCAGGTAGTCCTTGTGGTCGCCGGCCGGGTCCACGTTCAGGACCAGGTCGATGCCGTCGACGTGGATGCCGCGGGCGGCGACGTCGGTGGCGACCAGCGCGTTGACGTAGCCGTCCTTGAAGTCGGCGAGCACCCGGGTACGGGCGCCCTGCGTCATGCCGCCGTGCAGCGCGTCCGCCTTCACGCCGGACTCGACGAGCTGCTCGGCGATGCGGTCGGCGCCCAGCTGGGTGCGGACGAAGATGATCGTGCGGCCCTTGCGGGCGGCGATGGCGGCCGTGACCGGCGCCTTGTCCTTCGGCTTCACGACGAGGACGTGGTGCGTCATGGTCGTGACGTTGCCCTGGGCGCTGTCGACCTCGTGGCTGACCGGGTTGTTCAGGTAGCGCTTGACCAGCGTGCCGATCTCGTTCTCCATGGTGGCGGAGAAGAGCATGCGCTGGCCGCCCTCGGGGATCTGGTCGAGCAGCTCGGTGACCTCGGGCAGGAAGCCCAGGTCGGACATCTGGTCGGCCTCGTCGAGGACGGCGACCTCGACGTTCTCCAGGGAGCAGGCGCCCCGGTTGATGATGTCGCGCAGCCGGCCCGGGGTGGCGACGAGGATGTCGACACCGCGCTCCAGGGCGTACATCTGGTTGCTCATGGACGTACCGCCGCAGACGACCTTGATCTTCAGGCCGAGCACGTCGCCGTACGGCTGAAGGGCGTCCGCGACCTGCATCGCGAGCTCACGGGTCGGGGTCAGGATGACCGCGCGGGGCTTCTTCTTCTCGGTGTGACCGCCGGACAGCCGGGTCAGGGTCGGCAGACCGAAGGAGAGGGTCTTGCCGGAGCCGGTGCGGCCGCGGCCGAGGATGTCCTTGCCGGCCAGGGCGTCCGGGATGGTCGCCGCCTGGATCGGGAAGGGGCTGGTCACGCCGTTCTGCGCGAGCTTGCGCACGACGCCCTCGGGCAGCCCGAGGTCGGCGAACGTGACGGTCGGCTCGGCGGCCTCGACGGCCTCGACGGCCTCGACCTCGACGGCCTCGACGCTCTGCGCGAGTTCGATCGCCTCGTCGTTGTTCTCGGGCACGACGGCGTGATCAGTACTGGAAATGGACATGCTGATGCGAAACCTTCCGGAGTCTCCTCGGCACGCGCCCGTCAACTCCGTGTTCGCATTGCATTACGACCGCCTCTATGCGGTCCGCCACGGCAAGGGAGAGTACGCGCCACACGGCGCGCTCTGCGGTGGCGCCGGGCAAATGGGATCAAACGATCTACCAAGATACGCACCCTGACCACCAAAGGCAAACTGACCCTCATCACCGCAGCTCAGCGACCCCCCGGCAACCGCCTAGAACGCCGGCGAACCGGCCTCCGGAGCCGGCTCCCGCTCCACCAGCTGGGGCGCCGTCCCCCCACCCGACTCGTGCGCCGACGACGACGGCTCGGCGACCGGCGGCTCCGGCGTGGGCGACGGCGGCTCCGGCGTGGGCGCGGGCGGCTCCGGGTCCGGCGAATGCGCGGGCGCGGACGGCTGCGCCTTGGTCGGCGTCGGCGCCCCCGGCTGATCGCTCTTCCCGGGCTGCACGACCCCCGGCGAGGCCTGCGCGCTCCGGCCCGCAGACGGCGAGGCCGAGCCGGACGCCGGTGCGCTCGCCCCGCCCTTGTCGCCCTTCCCGTGCCCGCGCTTGCCGTCCCCGCCCGCCGCGCCCATCCCGAACCCGCCGCCGGCGCCCGCCGAACCCCCGTCCGCGGCCTCACCGCCGCGCCGGCCCGCCGAGTGCGAGGGCCCGGCCCGGCCGCCCCCGTCGTCCCCCACGCTCATACAGCCGGCGGCCGCAGCGACGACCAGCGCCGTCACGGCCAGACGAACGGGTACGTACAAGGGGCGCACGGGGCCACCTCCGGGGCAGACGCAAGGAGTCGACGTGCCCAACTCCCGCCGCCCGCAAGAAGACACGCGCGGGACACACGCCCCCCTTGCCGTACGGCTCAGCCGTAGCCGAGGGCGTGCAGCCGCGCGTCGTCGATGCCGAAGTGGTGGGCGATCTCGTGCACCACCGTCACCTCGGTCTCGGCGACCACTTCCTCCCGTGACGCGCACATCCGCAGCGTCGGCCCCCGGTAGATCGTGATCCGGTCCGGCAGCACCCCCGCGTACCATTCGCCGCGATCCGTCAGCGGGGTCCCCTCGTAGAGCCCGAGCAGCTCGGGATCGTCCGCCGGCGGCTCGTCCTCGACGAACACCGCGACGTTGTCCATCAGCCGCGTCAGCTCCGGCGGAATCCGGTCCAGCGCCTCGGCCACCAGTTCCTCGAACTCCTCGCGCGTCATCTCCAGCACAGGCCCATTGTCGGGTACGACACCCCCGCGTGAAGGGTGGGAACCGTCCGCATACCCACACCCACACCGGGGCATACGGCACCAATGGCCCGCGCCCGCGTCCCCGCCGCAGTCCTGGACCGCCTCCGGCGCTCCACCCACCGCTCCGCCCGCCGACGCACCACCCCCGAACTCGCCGCCCGGCCCAACCCCTGGGCGCGCGCCCTCGGCCTGACCGCCGTGGTCCTGGTCGGCGCCTGGCTCGGCCTGCTGGTCGTCGGGAACGTCCGGGTCCCGGTCGGCCCCATGGACACGACGATGACCCTGCGCCCGTCCGTCACCGGCGGCACGAAGATCAACGTCTCCCCGCTCGGCGCGCTCACCCTGGACAGCCACATCGCCCCGGTCCGCCTCGACGTGAACGTCGACCAGCTCGACCCGGTCCGCGCCGAGGCCCTCGTCGACCACCCCGAGCGCCTCTCCGGCCTCCAGGACGAGGTCGCCCGCGACGTCGAGCACGGCACCCTCGACCTTGCGCTGCGCTCCTGCGTCGCCGTCGTCACCGGCGCCACCGCCCTGGGCCTCGCCGTCTACCGCCGCCCCCGCCGCGCCCTCGCCGCGGGCGGCCTCGCCCTCACCCTGCTGACCGCCTCGGGCGCGACGGCGTACGCCACCTGGAACCCCAACTCGGTGCTGGAACCCCGGTTCTCGGGCCTGCTGTCCTCGGCGCCCTCCCTCGTCGGCAACGCCCGCAGCATCGTCACCGAGTTCGACGTCTACCAGCAGGAACTCGCCCGCCTGGTCACCAATGTGACCAAGCTCTACGACGTCACCTCCACGCTCCCCACCTACCAGCCGGACCCGACGACCGTCCGCGTCCTGCACGTCTCCGACATCCACCTGAACCCCGCGAGCTGGAAGATCATCGTCTCGCTCGTCGAGCAGTACAAGGTCAACGTCATCGTCGACTCCGGCGACACCATGGACCACGGGACGGCCGCCGAGAACGGCTTCCTGGACCCCGTCGCCACCCTGGGCGCGCCGTACGTCTGGGTCAGGGGCAACCACGACTCCCTCGTCACCCAGCGCTACCTGGAGGGCATGAAGAACGTGCGCGTCCTCGACGGCGGCCGTGCGGTCACCGTCGCCGGGCTGCGTTTCGCGGGCATCGGCGACCCCCAGTTCACCCCCGACCGCTCCTCCGCACCCGGCGCCGAGGAGACGCAGGAGGCGGCGGGCGCCCAGCTGGCCCAGGCCCTGCGCGCCCAGAAGTCCGCGGGCACCCCGGTCGACGTGGCCGTCGTCCACGAGCCCTCCGCCGCCCGCGGCACCGACGGCGAGGTGCCCCTCGTCCTGGCCGGCCATCTCCACCACGAGCAGATGGAGGTCATGAAGAAGGGCACCCGGCTGCGCGTCGAGGGCTCGACGGGCGGCAGCGGTCTGCGGGCCGTCGAGGGCAAGTACCCGGACCCCATCGAGGCGTCGATCCTCTACTTCGACCGAGACACCCGCCGCCTCCAGGCCTGGGACGAGATCAAGCTCGGCGGCCTGGGCCTGACGACGGCCGAGGTCAGCCGCCACCTCCCGAAGGAGAACCAGCCGGGCGCCGCCCCGTCGCCGAGTCCCACTCCGAGCCCGTCGCCGACTCCCTCCCCCAGCCCGCCCGTCACCTCTCCCAGGCCGACCCCGTAAACCGTTTTGGCGATACCTCTCGCCATCCCATATGCTTCTCACGTCCCCGACGCGCTGCGAAGCGCCCAGGCGGGCCGATAGCCCTCATCGTCTAGCGGCCTAGGACGCCGCCCTTTCAAGGCGGTAGCACGGGTTCGAATCCCGTTGGGGGCACGCAACACCGTGTGCGACACTGTCGTACGCAACAGCAAGGTCCTGTGGAGCAGTTTGGAGTGCTCGCCACCCTGTCAAGGTGGAGGCCGCGGGTTCAAATCCCGTCAGGACCGCTGAGGTTTCACGTGAAACCTCGTGGCTGGGTAGCTCAGTTGGTACGAGCGATCGCCTGAAAAGCGATAGGTCGCCGGTTCGACCCCGGCCCCAGCCACAACCAAGGCCCCGATCTTCGGATCGGGGCCTTTTTGCGCTCGCAGACGAGCTTGCGGACAAAAGGGTTCGCCATGAAATTCGCCGGGATGAGATCCTGGACCGCGTATGTCTACGCACCCCGCCCCCGGCGCCTCTGCTCCGGGCACCCCCGCCCTCGGCGCCATCGCCCCCCGCCTGGCCGAGCTGTCCCTGCGCGACGCGCACCGGCTCGGGCGCAGGCTCGAAGGCGCGCGCCGGATCCGCAAGCCGGAGGCCCGTGCCGCCGTCCTCGCCGAGATCGAGGCGGAGGTCGCGCAGGTCGAGGAGCGGATGACGCTGCGGCGCGGGCGCCTGCCCGCCGTGTCGTACCCCGAACAGCTTCCGGTCAGCCAGAAGAAGGACGAGATCGCGGCCGCCATCCGTGATCACCAGGTCGTCATCGTCGCCGGTGAGACCGGTTCCGGCAAGACGACCCAGATCCCCAAGATCTGCCTCGAACTGGGGCGCGGCGTCCGCGGCATGATCGGGCACACCCAGCCCCGCCGGATCGCCGCGCGCACCGTCGCCGAGCGTGTCGCGGAGGAGCTCAGGACGCCCCTCGGCGAGGCCGTCGGCTGGAAGGTGCGGTTCACCGACCAGGTGAACCCGGACGCCACCTTCGTGAAGCTGATGACGGACGGCATCCTCCTCGCGGAGATCCAGACCGACCGCGAGCTGCGCGCCTACGACACGATCATCATCGACGAGGCGCACGAGCGGTCCCTCAACATCGACTTCCTGCTGGGCTACCTCGCCCAGCTGCTGCCCCGCCGCCCCGACCTCAAGGTCGTCATCACCTCGGCGACGATCGATCCGGAGCGTTTCTCCCGGCACTTCGGCGAGGCGCCGATCGTCGAGGTCAGCGGGCGGACGTACCCGGTGGAGGTCCGCTACCGGCCGCTCCTCGAAGAGGACTCCGAGGACTCCGACCGCGACCAGATCACCGCGATCTGCGATGCCGCCGAGGAGCTGATGGCCGAGGGGCCGGGCGACATCCTGGTCTTCCTCTCCGGCGAGCGGGAGATCCGCGACACGGCGGACGCGCTGGAGAAGAAGAAGTACAGATTCACGGAAGTGCTCCCCCTCTACGCGCGGCTCTCGCACGCCGAGCAGCACCGGGTGTTCCAGCAGCACACGGGTCGCAGGATCGTTCTGGCGACGAACGTGGCCGAGACCTCCCTGACCGTCCCGGGCATCAAGTACGTCATCGACCCCGGCTTCGCGCGCATCAGCCGCTACAGCCACCGCACCAAGGTGCAGCGCCTGCCCATCGAGCCGATCTCGCAGGCCAGCGCCAACCAGCGCAAGGGCCGCTGCGGCCGTACCAGCGACGGCATCTGCATCCGGCTGTACGACGAGGACGACTTCGTCGCCCGCCCGGAGTTCACGGACGCGGAGATCCTCCGTACGAACCTGGCGAGCGTCATCCTCCAGATGACCGCGGCCGGCCTCGGCGAGATCGAGAAGTTCCCGTTCATCGATCCCCCGGACCACCGCAACATCCGCGACGGCGTACAGCTGCTCCAGGAGCTGAACGCGCTGGACCCGGCCGAGAAGGACCCGCGCAAGCGGCTCACCCAGACCGGCCGCAAGCTGGCCCAGCTGCCCGTCGACCCACGGCTGGCCCGGATGGTCCTGGAGGCCGACAAGAACGGCTGTGTGCGCGAGGTCATGGTCATAGCGGCCGCGCTGTCCATCCAGGACCCGCGCGAGCGCCCCGCCGACAAGCAGACGCAGGCCGACCAGCAGCACGCCCGCTTCAAGGACGAGACCAGCGACTTCCTCGCATACCTCAACCTCTGGCGGTACATCCGCGAGCAGCAGCGGGAGCGCGGTTCGTCGTCCTTCCGCCGGATGTGCAAGCAGGAGTACCTGAACTTCCTGCGGATCCGCGAGTGGCAGGACATCTACTCGCAGCTGCGCACGGTCGCCAAGCAGATGGGCATCCATCTGAACGAGGAGGACGCGCCCGAGCAGAGTGTCCATGTCTCCCTCCTCGCGGGACTGCTGTCGCACATCGGCATGAAGGATGTGAAGGACGGCGCGAAGAACGAGTATCTGGGGGCGAGGAACGCCAAGTTCGCGATCTTCCCGGGTTCCGCGCTGTTCAAGAAGGCGCCCCGGTTCGTGATGTCGGCCGAGCTGGTCGAGACCTCCCGGCTCTGGGCGCGCGTCAACGCGAAGATCGAGCCGGAGTGGGTCGAGCCGCTCGCCGGGCATCTCCTGAAGCGGACGTACAGCGAGCCGCACTGGGAGAAGGACCAGGCGGCCGTGATGGCGGACGAGAAGGTCACGCTGTACGGCGTGCCGATCATCGCCCAGCGGAAGGTCAACTACGGCCGGATCGACCCGGAGACCTCCCGCGCGCTGTTCATCCGCAACGCGCTGGTCGAGGGCGACTGGCGCACGCACCACAAGTTCTTCTCGGACAACCGCCGGCTGCTCAGCGAGGTCGAGGAACTGGAGAACCGGGCCCGCCGCCGGGACATCGTGGTCGACGACGAGACGCTGTTCGACTTCTACGACCAGCGGGTGCCCGAACACGTGGTGTCGGGCGCGCACTTCGACTCCTGGTGGAAGCACAAGCGCCATGATCAGCCCGAGTTCCTCGACTTCGAGCGGGAGATGCTCATCCGGGAGTCGGCGGAGGCGGTCACCAAGGCCGACTACCCGGACTCCTGGCGGCAGGGCCCGCTGAAGTTCCGCGTCACCTACCAGTTCGAGCCGGGCGCGGACGCGGACGGCGTGACCGTCCACATCCCGCTCCAGGTCCTCAACCAGGTCACGGACGAGGGCTTCGACTGGCAGATCCCGGGTCTGCGGGCGGAGGTCGTCACGGAGCTGATCCGTTCCCTGCCGAAGCCGATCCGCCGCAACTACGTGCCGGCGCCGAACTTCGCGCAGCGCTTCCTGGATCAGGCGGTCCCCCTTCAGGAGCCGCTGACCACCGCGATGGCGCGCGACCTGAAGCGGATGGTCGGCGTCCCCTTCGAGGCGGACGACTTCGACTGGTCGCGGCTCCCCGACCACCTGAAGATCACCTTCCGGATCGTCGACGAGCGGCGCCGCAATCTCGCCGAGGACAAGGACCTGGAGGCCCTCAAGCTCCGGCTGAAGCCGAAGGCGAGACAGGCCATCTCCCAGGCGGCCGCGGCCATCGCCGAACGGCAGGGCGGCGAGTCCCTGGAGCGTTCGGGCCTGACGGACTGGACGATCGGCACGCTCACGCGCGTCTTCGAGACCCGCCGCGCCGGCCAGCCGGTGAAGGCGTACCCGGCGCTCGTGGACGACGGCGACACGGTCTCCGTACGCCTCTTCGACACGGAGGCGGAGCAGGCGGAGGCGATGTGGAAGGGCACGCGCCGGCTCATCCTGCGCAACATCCCGGTGAACCCGGCAAAGTTCGCATCCGAGAAGTTGACGAACCCCCAGAAGCTCGCGCTGTCGGCGAATCCGCACGGCTCGATCCAGGCGCTGTTCGACGACTGCGCGATGGCGGCGGCGGACCGGCTGATCGCCGACTTCGGCGGTCCGGTGTGGGACGAGGAGTCGTTCCGCAAGCTCTACGACAAGGTGCGCGCGGAGATCGTCGACACGACCGTGCGGACGGTCGGGGCGGTCCAGCAGGTGCTGGCGGCCTGGCAGGCCTGTGAGCGCCGTCTGAAGGGCGTACGCAGCCCCGTGCTGCTCGCGAACCTGACGGACGTCCGCGGCCAGCTGGACGCCCTGGTGAAGCCCGGCTTCGTGACCTGGGCGGGGATCCGCCGTCTCCCCGACCTGATGCGCTATCTGGTGGCCGCGGACCGCCGGCTGCAGCAGATGCCGACGGGCGTGCAGCGGGACACCAGCCGCATGGAGAAGGTCCACGAGATGCAGGACGAGTACGCGTGGCTGCTGGAGCAACTGCCGCCGGGACGGCCGGTTCCGCAGCAGGTCCTCGACATCCGCTGGATGATCGAGGAGCTCCGGGTCAGCTATTTCGCCCACGCGCTGGGCACGGCGTACCCGGTCTCCGACAAGCGGATCGTGAAGGCGATCGACGCAGCCGTACCGTAACGGCACCGGTACAGAGGGTGAGTTCGACCACCGGGCTCACCCTCCTGTACAGTCCTTCTCGCAGCACAGCGCAACATCAAGTGCCGCAGAGCAAGGTCCTGTGGAGCAGTTTGGAGTGCTCGCCACCCTGTCAAGGTGGAGGCCGCGGGTTCAAATCCCGTCAGGACCGCAAGTAACGCAGAGGGCCCGCATCCCGGCCAGGGAAGCGGGCCTTCCGCACGTCGCGACCTGCACCGACTCTGCCCGCCACCCCGTCAAGGTGGAGGCCGCGCCCGCGGCGCAGCCGCAATCGGGTACAGCACATCCCGTCAGGACCGCAGTGAAGCAAGGCGAGCAAGAGCCCGGATCCTCGGATCCGGGCTCTTCCGCGTCGCCCTTCCGTCTCTTGACGGCGTCACATTCCGCCGGTACTCCAGAACTCAGGGCCCGTTCTCCGCGGAGCCCAGGTGGAGGTGGGGTATGGCGGCATCGGTCAGGCACGAGACACGGGCGCTGCTCCGCGCGCACCTGTCGGCCGCGTCGCCCTACCGGCATCTGACCCGCCACTGCCCGATCTGCATCCGCTTGCAGCGGCTGGCGATGGACGGCGCCCCAGCGGGTACACAGGCCCCTGAGGGGGCCGTGGAGGGCGACGGCTCCTCGCCCGAGTGATCGACGTCAACAGCCGTACCCGCGTGGGGCGATGGGTCGTCCGAGTCTCTAATAGCGCATGCGAGTGACTCGCAACAAGGCCTCTGGCATGTGACGGGTGTCACCGCATATCTTTTGGAAACCCGGGTTCTTACCAGTCTCCTACAACTGGTCAATTTTATATGTGCAATTGCACCACTCCGGAGGATGCCCCCAGGAACCCTCCCAGAGCCTCCCCAGACTCCGACAAGCTTGCTCACAGAGCGACCTGATACGGCCCCACAGACCGACTCGGGCGCACAAAAAAGATCGCGCTGGACTCGGCGGAGTCCAGCGCGATCAACGACGTTCCCGTGGGCGAGGGGCCTGTTGGGGCAGGACCCACGTCGCTTGGAGCCAGGTTCCGGGCGTCCGCGCAGGTTGGGGGACCTGGCGTGTTGCCCGGTTATTCAGTTGTTCAGGCCTCGCTGCGCTGCTGCGGGATGCCCGCAAGCAGCGCGCGGACCTCAGCCTCGCGATAGCGGCGGTGTCCGCCGAGCGTACGAATCGACGTGAGCTTGCCGGCCTTCGCCCACCGCGTGACCGTCTTAGGGTCGACGCGGAACATGGTGGCGACCTCAGCCGGGGTCAGCAGCGGCTCAGCATCAGGGGTGCGAGCGGTCATGAGCGGCCTCCTCGGGAGAACCGAACCTTCTCGGTTCTTTCCTCTAAATTCTGCACCTTGACCCGCGTTGCCCGAAATGGCGGACGCGAGTCGAGTCGGTTATAGGACGAACGGCTTGTCCTCGGCACTACAACTACACCATCTGTCCAGCCTCGTCGGCCAAACCGATGGAATTGCCCCCCAGGTGTTCATCGGCGACGGAAGCCGATGGACCATGCCATAGCGGACAGTCACGCCACTGTGACGATCAGTCACGGGGGCGATCAGGAGTCACCAGACCCCCCAAAGCGTGCAATGCCGAGTTTTCCCCCCACAGTGGAGCATAAGTAGGCGGAGGAGCCCTCCCCGGACTCCTTGTCCTATTTTGGCACGAGGAGGGGCAAGCGGCGCAAGGGCCGTGTACGTGCGGTCCGTCACCCTTGCGACATAAGCCCGGATCAGGACCTACGTCCCTTCAGTTCCGTGAAGTCCCGTTGACCGTACGCTGTTCGACCACTTCACGGCCGTGACGTACGTCACTAAAGTAAGCGCTGTCACATCTGTTACATCGTCAGATCATAAGTGGGTGCACCGGTCGGTCCACAGGTCAGCCCACCGGGCGGCCCACACATCAGTTCACGGATCCGTTCACAGATCGGTTCACAGACCCCGTACACGGATCAGTGCACGGATCAGTTGGCCGAGCGCCGGTCCCGGACCGAACGCCACCGCTCCACCAGTCGCCCGTACGCCTCGCCCGCCGCCGCGCCGTCCCCGACCCGCAGCGCCTGGATGCCGTCGGCCACGTCCTTCGCCGAGTGGTCGTCCTCGAGATCACCGGCCGGCAGGACATGCACCAGGCCGCCGTAATCCAGTTCCACCAGCGAACGCGGGTGGAACTCCTCCAGCCAGCGGCCCACGTCCACCAGGCCGTCGATGAGCGGCCCCTCGTCCGTCGCGTCGCGCAGCGTGCGCAGCGACCGGGCCACCCGGCGGCGCGCCTGGACCATCGGCGTGCGATAGCGCAGCACGGGGGCCAGCTCCGCCGTCCCCTTCTCGTACTCCCGCTCCTCGTCGGAGACCAGCACGAACCAGTTGAGCGGCACCTGCCAGACCGCCGTGCGGATCCACGGGCGTGCGTCGGGGTTGCGCTCCAGCCACCGCTCGTGGTCCTTGGCGGCCTCCAGCCGGACGACCTCGGGGAGCGCCGCCTCCAGCACCGGCCGGGGCAGCTCCTCGTCCAGCTCCGCCAGAGCCAGCCAGCCGCGCAGCCGGGTGCGCCAGGGGCAGACGCAGAGCACGCCGTCCACGTCCGCCACGAACGCGTCGGCGCTCTCGTGCGCCGGAACGGCGACCGGCGGGGTGGCCAGCAGGTCGGCCAGCGAGCGGCGCAGCTCGTCCTGATAGGAGGGCAGCTCGGGGCGGCGGGCGTAGCGCGCCCAGTGGGTGCGCTCAGGTTCGGGGAAGGCGGCCAGCGGTTCGTACACGCGCAGATACACCGTGTACGGAACGATCAACGAGGACACCTTGGGCACGCCTGCTCCCTCCCCCTTCCGCCGACCGGGAAACCCTGCGAATCGTCCCACGGCGGCACTTCGGGAGAAGGTGATCCGCAACACTGCGAGATCGGCGGGCCGCGCAGGTCTACGCTCGGACCACAGGCCCCGCCACCCTTACGGTGCCTGCGTCCCGACCGCCGCTAGTTACCCGGGAGTCACCACAGTGACCGACGTATCCGGCGCACCTGCTGATGTACTGCACACCCTGTTCCACTCGGACCAGGGCGGTCATGAGCAAGTCGTGCTCTGCCAGGACCGCGCCAGCGGTCTCAAGGCCGTCATCGCCCTCCACTCCACCGCACTGGGCCCCGGCCTGGGCGGTACCCGCTTCTACCCGTACGCGACCGAGGCGGAGGCCGTCGCCGACGCGCTGAACCTCGCGCGCGGGATGTCGTACAAGAACGCCATGGCCGGTCTGGACCACGGCGGCGGCAAGGCTGTGATCATCGGCGATCCCGATGTGATCAAGACCGAGGAGCTGCTGCTCGCGTACGGCCGTTTCGTGGCCTCGCTCGGCGGGCGCTACGTGACCGCCTGCGACGTCGGCACCTATGTCGCCGACATGGACGTCGTGGCGCGCGAATGCCGCTGGACGACCGGGCGCTCGCCGGAGAACGGCGGGGCCGGCGACTCGTCCGTGCTGACCGCCTTCGGCGTCTACCAGGGCATGCGTGCCTCGGCTCAGTACCTGTGGGGCGACCCGTCGCTGCGGGGCCGCAGGGTCGGCATCGCCGGCGTCGGCAAGGTCGGCCACCACCTGGTGGAGCACCTGCGCGGCGAGGGCGCCGAGGTCGTCGTCACGGATGTGCGCGAGGACGCCGTGCGCCGGATCCTCGACCGGTACCCGCAGGGGGTGACGGCGGTCGCCGACACGGACGCGCTGATCCGCGTCGACGGGCTCGACATCTATGCGCCCTGTGCGCTCGGCGGAGCGCTGAGCGACGACTCCGTGCCGGTGCTGACGGCGAAGGTCGTCTGCGGCGCGGCCAACAACCAGCTCGCCCACCCGGGGGTGGAGAAGGACCTCGCCGACCGCGGGATCCTCTACGCGCCGGACTACGTGGTGAACGCCGGCGGGGTCATCCAGGTCGCCGACGAGCTGCACGGCTTCGACTTCGAACGGTGCAGGGCGAAGGCGGCGAAGATCTTCGACACCACCCTCGGAATCTTCGCACGTGCGAAGGCGGACGGGATTCCGCCGGCCGCGGCGGCCGACCGGATCGCCGAACAGCGGATGCACGAGGCGGCCCAGGCACGCGGCTGGTGAGGTCCGTCCCAAGGCTCCGAGCGCCTTGTCCCGGGGTTTCGGCGGTACCGGCCGGTGGAAAGTTAGAGAGAACTCTCACTCTTCCCGGCGGGTCGCCCGCCGATAAGTGGTTAAAATCGCCACTGACCAGCAAGGACAGGGCGCTCGAAAGGTGCTGTGCACACACGCGTGGTACGGGCGACGTACCGTACGGGCGTGGGCTCAGGTACCGTGGGAGCCCTACGACGGGCTCTCCATGGAGAGGCCGTCCTGGATCATGAACGCGTGTCAACCTGGGGCCGTCGAGCCCCGTCGTTGAGGGGGTCGAGCCATGGGGCGCGGCCGGGCCAAGGCCAAGCAAGCGAAGGTCGCCCGCCAGCTGAAGTACAACAGCGGCGGGACAGATCTCTCACGCCTGGCCGAAGAGCTGGGCGCATCGCCATCAAATATTCCGCCGAATGCTGAGCCATTCGAGGACGATGACGATGACGATGAGCAAGACGACGACCCGTACGCACGGTACGCCGAGCTGTACGGGGCCGACGACGAGGATGACGGCGAGGACTCCTCGCAACACCGTCGCGGCGCTTGACCTTGTACTGAGCACCCACCCGGTCGGTGACTTCGGTCACCGACCGGGTCTTGTGCTGCCTGCAAGGTCATCTCGTCCTGCACGGTTACCCGGTCCTGGCCATGTCCAGGACCGGTTTCCCGGTGTGTCCTAGACCGCGTAGTCCCCGACCAGCTCCGCGCCCGTCGGGTGTTCGCCGCGCTCGGTGATCTCGCCGGCGACCCAGGCCTCGACGCCTCGGTCGGCCAGCGTCGCCAGGGCCACGTCCGTCGACTCCTCGGGCACGACCGCCATCATGCCGACGCCCATGTTCAGGGTCTTCTCCAGCTCCAGGCGCTCGACGGAGCCGGTCCTGCCGACCAGGTCGAAGATCGGGGCCGGGGTCCAGGTGGAGCGGTCCACGATCGCGTGCAGCCCGTCCGGGATCACCCGGGCCAGGTTGGCCGCGAGGCCGCCTCCGGTGATGTGCGAGAAGGCGTGGACGTCCGTGGTGCGGGTGAGCGCCAGACAGTCCAGCGAGTAGATCTTGGTGGGCTCCAGGAGCTCCTCGCCGAGCGTGCGGCCGAGCTCGTCGATCCGGGACTCCAGGGCGAGGCCCGCCTGCTTGAGCAGGACGTGCCGGACCAGGGAGTACCCGTTCGAGTGAAGGCCGGAGGCCGCCATGGCGATCACCGTGTCACCCGTGCGGATACGATCCGGGCCGAGCAGCCGGTCGGCCTCCACGACGCCCGTGCCGGCGCCGGCGACGTCGAAGTCGTCCTCGCCGAGCAGGCCCGGGTGCTCCGCCGTCTCGCCGCCGACCAGGGCGCAGCCGGCGAGCACACAGCCCTCGGCGATGCCCTTGACGATGGCGGCGACGCGCTCGGGGTGGACCTTGCCGACGCAGATGTAGTCGGTCATGAACAGCGGTTCGGCGCCGCACACAACGATGTCGTCCATGACCATGGCGACGAGGTCGTGGCCGATCGTGTCGTACACGCCGAGCTGACGCGCGATGTCGACCTTGGTGCCGACGCCGTCCGTGGCGGAGGCCAGGAGGGGGCGCTCGTAGCGCTTGAGGGCGGAGGCGTCGAAGAGGCCGGCGAAGCCGCCGAGGCCGCCGAGGACCTCGGGGCGCTGCGTCTTCTTCACCCACTCCTTCATCAGCTCTACAGCGCGGTCGCCCGCTTCGATGTCGACGCCCGCGGCTGCGTAGCTGGCACCAGTTGTCTCAGACATGACGGTGAGAACTTTCGTGTCGTACTGCAGGTATTACGGGCTGCCTACGGGCGACGGATCGCATCGGCCGCGGCCGTGGCTGCGGGACCCGCGGCCAGCTCCGTCTCCAGGAGCTGCTTGCCGAGCAGCTCGGGGTCCGGGAGCTCCATCGGGTACTCGCCGTCGAAGCAGGCGCGGCAGAGGTTCGGCTTGTCGATGGTGGTGGCCTCGATCATGCCGTCGATGGAGATGTACGAGAGGGAGTCGGCGCCGAGCGACGTGCCGATCTCCTCGATGGTCATGCCGTTGGCGATGAGCTCCGCGCGCGTGGCGAAGTCGATGCCGAAGAAGCAGGGCCACTTCACGGGCGGCGAGGAGATCCGGATGTGGACCTCGGCCGCGCCCGCCTCACGGAGCATGCGGACCAGGGCCCGCTGGGTGTTGCCGCGCACGATCGAGTCGTCGACGACGACCAGCCGCTTGCCCTTGATGACTTCCTTCAGCGGGTTCAGCTTCAGGCGGATGCCGAGCTGCCGGATCGTCTGCGAGGGCTGGATGAACGTCCGGCCGACGTACGCGTTCTTCACGAGACCCGCGCCGAAGGGGATGCCGGAGGCCTCCGCGTAGCCGATGGCGGCCGGGGTGCCGGACTCCGGGGTCGCTATCACCAGGTCCGCGTCGACCGGGGCTTCCTTGGCGAGCTTGCGGCCCATCTCCACGCGGGAGAGGTACACGTTCCGGCCGGCGATGTCGGTGTCGGGGCGGGCCAGGTACACGTACTCGAAGACACAGCCCTTGGGCTTCGCGTCCGCGAATCGGGAGGTGCGCAGGCCGTTCTCGTCGATGGCGATGAACTCGCCCGGCTCTATCTCGCGGACGTAGGCCGCGCCGCAGATGTCGAGGGCGGCGGACTCGGAGGCGACCACCCAGCCGCGCTCCAGCCGGCCGAGGACCAGCGGGCGGATGCCCTGCGGGTCGCGGGCCGCGTAGAGGGTGTGCTCGTCCATGAAGACGAGCGAGAAGGCGCCCTTGACCTGCGGGAGGATCTGGTGGGCGGCCTCTTCGATGGTCAGCGGCTTGCCGTCCGCGTCGACCTGGGCCGCGAGCAGCGCGGTGAGCAGGTCGGTGTCGTTGGTCGCCGCGACGCGCGGGATGCGGCCTTCCTGCTTGGGCAGGTCGGCGACCATCTCGGCGAGCTGGGCGGTGTTGACGAGGTTGCCGTTGTGGCCGAGCGCGATCGAGCCGTGCGCGGTGGCCCGGAACGTCGGCTGGGCGTTCTCCCACACGGAGGCGCCGGTGGTCGAGTAGCGGGCGTGTCCGACCGCGATATGACCCTGGAGCGAACCGAGCGAGGTCTCGTCGAAGACCTGGGAAACGAGACCCATGTCCTTGAAGACGAGGATCTGGGAGCCGTTGCTGACCGCGATTCCCGCGGATTCCTGACCCCGATGCTGGAGGGCGTAGAGCCCGAAGTAAGTGAGCTTGGCGACCTCTTCACCGGGAGCCCAGACTCCGAAGACGCCGCAAGCGTCCTGGGGGCCTTTCTCGCCGGGGAGCAGATCATGACTGAGTCGACCGTCACCACGTGGCACGCCACCGAGTGTAGGCGAGATCGACCACTGGTCCGAATTGGGGATACCTGCCGGTAACCGGATCACTCGTCGGCGACACTTATCATGATCGACTCATTTTTGCAGGTCAGACGTGATAAGCGGTGATCCAATAGCCGGTCCGGCGCGATGTGGCGGCGACCGCGAGGGGAGCCGTTCCACGGGTGCGAGTGAGGTGTCGCACACCGTTGGGGACGGGCGGCGGGCGAGATCTCATTCTCTGGTCAGTCTCTGGTCAGTCGGACCTGGTCGCCGTCGGCCGTGCCGAGGGTCAGCGTGGTGCCCTTGACCTCGGTGGTGAGGGCGCCCTCGGCGAGGGCTGCGGACAGGGCGCGCTCGAAGGTCATGGGCCGGCCCTGACAGGCCATCCTGGTCGCCCTGGCCTCGCTGAAGGTGACGCTGTCGCCCTCGACGACGGCCTTGGCGGTGAAGTTGTTGCAGCCGTAGCTGCCCGCCGCCTTGCCGTCCTCGATCTTCAGGTGCGCGCCGTCCGGG
The DNA here is from genome assembly GCF_040655955.1 of Streptomyces sp. NPDC050263. Taxonomy (NCBI): domain Bacteria; kingdom Bacillati; phylum Actinomycetota; class Actinomycetes; order Kitasatosporales; family Streptomycetaceae; genus Streptomyces; species Streptomyces sp. NPDC050263. Next base: position 77,607 of record NZ_JBFAKW010000009.1, read on the forward strand.
GCCTGGTGGGTGGTGCCGTCCACGATGACGCTGTCGACGTTCCACCGCACCCCGGTGACGGGCTGCTCCGCGCTCACCGCCCCGCTGCCGGGCTGCTCGCCGTCCGACTTCTCCGCGCCGCAGGCCGCGGCGAACGGGAGCAGCGGGACGAGCAGGGCGGCGGCGGTCAGTGTCATGCGCCGCTTGTACGCGCGCGTAGCGCCGTTGTACGTGTGCGTAGGGCTGTGCCTCTGCCTGTACATGCCGGTTCGACGGGACGGGTGGGGTGGTCGGTTCCACCTGGGTTCGACCCGGGTGTCGGTTTCAGGACATGAGCGGCAGCAGAGCCGCGAGGTCGGCCCGCTCCCCGCTCGCGGCGACCTTCGCCGACTCCACGGCCGTCTGCCAGGTCACCCGGCCGGTCGCCAGCCGGATCCAGGTCAGCGGATCGGTCTCGACGACGTTGGGCGGGGTGCCCCGGGTGTGCCGGGGGCCCTCGATGCACTGCACCACGGCGTAGGGCGGGATCCGCACCTCGGTCGCGCCGCCGGGCGCCTTGACGGCGAGCGCGTCGGCGAGCAGCCGGGTGGCGGCGGCGAGCGCCTGACGGTCGTGGGGGATGTCCAGGCCGGGGACGGCCGCGTTGAGATCGTCGGTGTGGACGGTGAGTTCCACGGTGCGGGTGACGAGGTAGTCGGCGAGGGTGATGGCGCCGGTGCGGGCGGCGAGGATCCGTTCGCCGGGAGCGGCGGCGAGCGCCTCGGTGACGCGCTTCTCGGTGCGGGCGTAGAGGGCGTTCAGGTCGGGGTGGGCCGCGGCGAGGTCCAGGGTGTCGTCGGAGATGCCTGCGGCCCGGGCGCCGGTGGCGGACGGCCAGTCCAGGAGCGCGAGTTCCGCCTTCGGCGGCTCGTCCCGGTCGAGGTTGCGGCTGACGGTCTCCACCGCCATGGTCACGTGCGCGGCGAGGTCCCGCACGGTCCAGCCCGCGAGCCTCGTCGGCAGCGCCAGCTGCTCGGGCGTGAGGCCGGCGACCGCCTCGCGTACGTTCCCGAACTGGGCGAGGACGGCTGCGCGGGTCTTGACGGGGTCGTACGCGCGCGTGCGCTTCTTGGCCGGGGGCATGGCGGTGAGCCTAGGGCAGGTCCTGGTCGCGCCGAAGGCCCCGCCCTGGGGAACGGGCGGGGCCTTCGGCGCACTGCTGGTGGAACTCCCGCTTACGCGAGCAGCGCCGGGATGGTCTCCTCGTGCGCCGTGCGCAGCTCCTCCAGGGACAGCTCGAACTCGCCCTGGAGCTCGACCGTGTCGCCGTCGACGACACCGATGCGGGTGACCGGGAGCCCCCGGGCGCCGCACATGTCGTTGAAGCGGAGCTCCTCGGAGCGCGGGACGGCCACCACGGCACGCCCCGCCGACTCGGAGAAGAGAAGGGTGAACGCGTCGAGGCCGTCCGGTACGACCAGCCGCGCGCCCTTGCCGGCGAGCAGCGCCGACTCGACGACCGCCTGGATCAGACCGCCGTCGGACAGGTCGTGCGCGGAGTCGATCATGCCGTCGCGGGAGGCGGAGATCAGGATCTCGGCGAGCAGCCGCTCCCGCTCCAGGTCGACCTTCGGGGGCAGTCCGCCCAGGTGGTCGTGGACGACCTGGGACCAGGCCGAGCCGCCGAACTCCTCACGGGTGTCGCCGAGGAGGTAGAGCAGCTGGCCCTCCTCCTGGAAGGCGACGGGCGTGCGGCGGGCGACGTCGTCGATGACGCCCAGCACGGCCACCACCGGGGTCGGGTGGATGGCCACCTCGCCCGTCTGGTTGTAGAGGGAGACGTTGCCGCCGGTCACCGGGGTGCCCAGTTGCTGGCAGGCGTCGGCCAGGCCGCGGATGGCCTCCGCGAACTGCCACATCACCGCCGGGTCCTCGGGCGAGCCGAAGTTCAGGCAGTCGGAGACGGCGAGCGGCTTGGCACCCGTGGTCGCCACGTTCCGGTAGGCCTCGGAGAGGGCCAGCTGCGCGCCCGCGTAGGGGTCGAGCTTGGCGTACCGGCCGTTGCCGTCGGTCGCGATGGCGACGCCGAGGCCGGTCTCCTCGTCGATCCGGATCATGCCGGAGTCCTCGGGCTGGGCGAGGACGGTGTTGCCCTGCACGAAGTGGTCGTACTGGGACGTGATCCACTTCTTCGACGCCTGGTTGGGCGAGGCCACCAGCTTCAGGACCTGGTCCTTCAGCTCCTCGCCCGTCTGCGGCCGGGGCAGCTTGTTCGCGTCGTCCGCCTGGAGGGCGTCCTGCCACTCCGGGCGGGCGTAGGGGCGCTCGTAGACCGGGCCGTCGTGGGCCACGGTCCGCGGGTCGACGTCGACGATCTTGCCGCCGTGCCAGAAGATCTCGAGGCGGTCGCCGTCCGTGACCTCACCGATGACGGTGGCGATGACGTCCCACTTGTCGCAGATCTCGAGGAACCGGTCGACCTTCGCCGGCTCGACGACCGCGCACATGCGTTCCTGCGACTCGCTCATGAGGATTTCCTCGGGCGAGAGCGTCGAGTCGCGCAGCGGAACGTCGTCCAGCGTGACGCGCATACCGCCGGAGCCGTTCGACGCCAGCTCGGACGTGGCGCAGGAGAGGCCCGCCGCGCCGAGGTCCTGGATGCCGACGACCAGCTTCTCGGCGAAGGCCTCCAGGGTGCACTCGATGAGGAGCTTCTCCTGGAAGGGGTCGCCGACCTGCACGGCCGGGCGCTTCGACGGCTTGGCGTCGTCGAAGGTCTCACTGGCCAGGATGGACGCGCCGCCGATGCCGTCGCCACCGGTCCGGGCCCCGTAGAGGATGACCTTGTTGCCCGCGCCGGACGCCTTCGCGAGGTGGATGTCCTCGTGCCGCATGACGCCGATGGCACCGGCGTTGACCAGCGGGTTGCCCTGGTAGCAGGCGTCGAAGACGACCTCGCCGCCGATGTTCGGCAGGCCCAGGCAGTTGCCGTAGCCGCCGATGCCGGCGACGACGCCCGGCAGGACGCGCTTGGTGTCGGGGTGGTCGGCCGCGCCGAAGCGCAGCGGGTCCACGACCGCGACCGGGCGGGCGCCCATCGCGATGATGTCGCGGACGATGCCGCCGACGCCCGTGGCCGCGCCCTGGTAGGGCTCGACGTAGGAGGGGTGGTTGTGCGACTCGACCTTGAAGGTGACCGCGTAGCCCTGGCCGACGTCCACGACGCCCGCGTTCTCGCCGATGCCCACGAGCAGCGCATCGGACTGGGGGGCCTTCTCGCCGAACTGGCGGAGGTGGACCTTGGAGGACTTGTAGGAGCAGTGCTCGGACCACATGACCGAGTACATGGCGAGCTCGGCGCCGGTCGGGCGGCGGCCGAGGATCTCCACGACCCGTTCGTACTCGTCCTTCTTCAGGCCGAGTTCGGCCCAGGGCAGCTCGACGTCGGGGGTCTCGGCCGCGTGCTCGACCGTGTCCAGAGGCGTCCGGCTCATGCGTTGACCAGCTTCTTGAGGATCGAGGTGAAGAACGGGAGACCGTCCGTGCGGCCGGACCCGACGAGCGGCTCGACGGCGTGCTCCGGGTGCGGCATGAGGCCTACGACGTTGCCGGCCTCGTTGGTGATACCGGCGATGTCACGGAGCGAGCCGTTCGGGTTGAAGTCGACATACCGGAAGGCGACACGGCCCTCTGCCTCGAGCTGGTCGAGGGTGTATTCGTCGGCGACGTACCGGCCGTCCATGTTCTTCAGCGGGATGTGGATCTCCTGGCCCGCTGTGTAGTCGGCCGTCCAGGCGGTGTCCGCGTTCTCCACCCGCAGCTTCTGGTCGCGGCAGATGAAGTGGAGGTGGTCGTTGCCGAGCATCCCGCCGGGCAGCAGATGGGCCTCGGTGAGGATCTGGAAGCCGTTGCAGATGCCGAGAACCGGAAGGCCGGACTTCGCCTGCTCGATGACCGTCTCCATCACGGGCGAGAAGCGGGAGATGGCCCCGGCGCGCAGATAGTCGCCGTAGGAGAAACCGCCGGGAAGGACGACCGCGTCGACCTGGTGGAGGTTCTTGTCCTTGTGCCAGAGAGCGACGGGTTCGGCGCCCGCGAGGCGGATCGCACGCTGGGTGTCCCGGTCGTCGAGGCTGCCCGGGAAAGTGACGACGCCAATACGAGCGGTCACTTCGCGGCCCCCGCGACTGCTTCTTCCGACTCGACCTTGACGGTGAAGTCCTCGATCACGGTGTTGGCGAGGAAGGATTCCGCAAGATCGTGGATGCGGGCGAGGGCGGCCTCGTCTACGGGTCCGTCAACTTCCAGTTCGAATCGCTTTCCCTGACGTACGTCGGAGATGCCTTCGAAACCCAGCCGCGGCAGTGCGCGCTGCACCGCCTGGCCCTGGGGGTCGAGGATCTCCGGCTTGAGCATGACGTCGACTACGACGCGTGCCACTGGCACTCCCGGTGGTGTGGTGCTGAGCAGGCTCCTGCGGGTGTCTCCAACAGGTGTCTTCAGACTACCCGTACAAAATTTCTACGCGGGTAGAGTTGTAGGAAAGTACGTGAGCGCCATCACGATCAGGTATCGGACCTGTGCCTTCGCGGAAATTTCAGGGAAAGATCCGGGGTGCACCCGCGTTCCCTATTGCCCCGGGACACGCGGACAGATTTAGTCGGGCTTCACATTGCAATGCCGGGCACTGTACAAATGAATTGGTAATAGCCGATACTTTGCCCCATAACAGGCGAACAGTCGACATCTCCGCGGCGTCTTGGCACGTCATCGCAGAGCTGTCGCACGAAGGGACCGATATTCGTGGCGCAGAAGGTCGTGGTCACTCTCTTTGACGACATCGACGGCTCGGAAGCGGCGGAAACGATCGCCTTCGGGCTCGACGGCAAGTCGTACGAGATCGACCTGAATGAAGCCAATGCCAAGAAACTGCGTAAGGCCCTCGCACCCTACGTGGACGCCGGCCGCAAGCGGTCGAAGTCCGGCAGGGCCTACAAGCAGACGGAGGTCGCCCCCGACCCGTCGGCGGTCCGCGCCTGGGCCCAGGCCAACAAGATGGAGGTGCCGGCCCGCGGCCGCATCCCCAAGAAGATCTACGAGGCCTTCGCCGACGCGCAGTGAGCCCGGCCCGGTGAAGCCCGCTCCGGTGCTCCCGGCGCGGTGAAGGCCGGGCCGACGGCCGGTCACCCGCCCCTCGAACGAACCGACTTGCGCTGCACCCCTCCGGGTCGGCTAGAGTCTGGAGCACGCCGAGGGGCGGGGCCCGAAAAGCCCAGCTCACGGAGTACACGCGGGTGTAGTTCAGTAGTAGAACATCCCCCTTCCAGGGGGAAGGCGCAGTGTGCAATTCCTGTCACCCGCTCTGCACCGCCGGTCTGGCCAGTCTCCTGGATCAGGTAGGCTGGTGCTCGCGCCGATCAGTGAAAGCTGGTCGGAGGCAATGCGGACGTAGCTCAGTTGGTAGAGCGCAACCTTGCCAAGGTTGAGGTCGCGAGTTCGAGCCTCGTCGTCCGCTCTTGTATCAAGCCCCCCGGCTGTTGCCGGGGGGCTTTTTCGTGCGCGCCCATCGGCCATCGCCCGTCGCCCGCCGACCGTCGCCCACCGGATCTGACATTTGTCATATGGAGTGGTGACACCTCGCACTGCAGTCGGCTCCCGTCCGCGGGGAGGCTGAAGGCATGGACACGAATGAACACGTGATTGAGGTCACCGACCTCCGGCGTGTGTACGGGGGCGGGTTCGAAGCGGTCCGTGGGATCTCCTTCCACGTCGACCGCGGTGAGATCTTCGCGCTGCTCGGCACCAACGGCGCCGGCAAGACATCGACGGTCGAATTGCTGGAGGGGCTCGCCCGGCCCGACGGCGGGCGGATCGGCGTCCTCGGGCACGATCCGTACACCGAGCGGGCCGCCGTCCGGCCGCGCACCGGCGTGATGCTTCAGGAGGGCGGCTTCCCCTCCGAGCTGACCGTCGCCGAGACGGCGCGGATGTGGTCCGGCTGCGTGAGCGGCGCCCGTCCCGTCGCGGAGGCGCTGGCGCTGGTCGGGCTCGCCGGGCGGGCCGGCGTCCGGGTCAAGCAGCTGTCCGGGGGTGAGCGGCGCCGCCTCGACCTGGCGCTCGCGGTGCTCGGCGAACCCGAGGTGCTGTTCCTGGACGAGCCGACGACCGGCCTGGACGCCGAGGGCCGCCGCGACACCTGGGACCTGGTGCGCACCCTGCGCGACGCCGGTACGACGGTGCTGCTGACCACGCACTACCTGGAGGAGGCGGAGAACCTCGCCGACCGGCTGGCCATCCTGCACAAGGGCCGTATCGCGGCCGCCGGGACACCCGACGAGGTGACCGGCGCCCAGCCGTCCCGGATCGCGTTCGAACTGCCCGAGGGGTACTTCGTGGGCGACCTGCCGCCGCTGGGCGAACTGGGCGTGTGCGATCACGAGATCGAGGGGCGCGTCATACGGCTGCACACCCGCGAGTTGCAGCGGGCGGCGACCGGCCTGCTGATGTGGGCGGAGCGGGCCGGGGTCGAACTGCGCAGGCTGGACGTGCGGTCGGCCTCGTTGGAGGAGGCGTTCCTGGGGATAGCCCGGCAGGCGTCGAACAGGGACCACAGCGGCACTGCCGGAGACGACACGACCGAGGAGGTCGCGGCATGAGCGGGGCAACGGTGAAGAACACGACCGGCCGGGCGGCCACGCGTACGGTCACCACGCCCGTGAGCCGGATGACCGCCCTGGCACGCGCCGAGCTGACGCTGCTCGTGCGCAGCAAGAGCACGCTCATCACGGCCGTGGTGGTACCGCTCGCGCTGCCGGTCAGCCTGTTCTCGGTGGTCGAGGACATGGAGGTGGAGGACGCCGGGCTGACCGTCGGCCTGGTGCTCCTGCCCGCCGCGATCGGCTTCTCGCTGCTGTTCGGGGTGTACTCGGCGCTGACGGCCATCTACACCGCCCGGCGCGAGGAGTTGGTGCTGAAGCGGCTGCGCACGGGTGAGCTGCGGGATGCGGAGATCCTCGGCGGGGCGGCCCTGCCGGTCCTCGTCACCGGGCTGGTGCAGTCCCTGGTGCTGGTGGCCGGTTCGACGGTCCTGCTCGACATACCGGCCCCCGAGGCCCCGCATCTCGCCGTTCTGGGGCTGCTGTTGGGCCTGGCGATGTGCACGGCGCTCGCGGCGGTCACGGCGGCGCTGACCCGGACCGTGGAGAACGCACAGGTCACCAGCCTGCCGATGGTGCTCGTGTCGATGATCGGCTCCGGGGTGGCCGTCCCCCTCGAACTGCTGCCCGACCGGCTCGCCTCGGTCTTCGAACTGCTGCCGCTGTCCCCGGTGATCGCCCTGATACGCGGCGGCTGGACCGGAGACCTGTCGGCGTACGAGACTCTGGGCGCCCTGTTGACCGCACTGGCCTGGACCGTGCCGGCGGTGTTTGCTGTACAGCGGTGGTTCCGCTGGGAACCACGGCGCTGAGAACGGGGGCGACGGGGAGATGCGTGGGCCGGGGGGCTGGTGGCGGCAGAAGAGCACACCGGCGAAGTTCGAGACGTACACGCGATTGTCCTTCCACTTCTTCTGGCTGACCGAGATCCTGGGCATCGGCCTGCCGGCCCTCGGACTGCTCGGGCCGGGGCTGGGTGCGGGGCTGCTCACCGCGGTGGCCCTGCACGGCGGGGTCTGCATGCTGACGGTGTCCCGGGCGGTCGACTGGACGCGCGGGCGGCGCCCGCAGCCGGTGCGACTGCTGTGGACGCTCGCCTCCCTCACCGCCGTGATCGTCGTCGCGGCGATGGTGATCGCCAAGCACGGTCCGAGCGGGGAGAACGTGGACACCGCCGCGGGCGGGGTCTTCGGGGTCGTCCTGATCGTCAGCGCGGGGGTCATCGTGCTCGGTGTGCGGGATAGGCGCCGCGTCTACGCGGTCGTGGGCGGCTTCGCCTTCGGCTCGGGAGCGATCTCGTTGGCGCTGGGCGGGCCCGCCGCCTCTGTCCTGATCACCGTGGGGGGCGTGCTCGTCGGCTGCTCGTTCCTCGCCTTCACGGCCGTCTTCTCCGTCTGGCTGCTCGACGCCGTCTACGCGCTCGACGAGGCCCGCGAGACCCGGGCCCGGCTCGCCGTCGCCGAGGAGCGGCTGCGGTTCGGACGGGACCTGCACGATGTGATGGGCAGGAACCTGGCCGTGATCGCCCTGAAGAGCGAGCTGGCCGTGCAACTGGCCCGGCGTGGGCGACCGGAGGCCGTGGAGCAGATGATCGAGGTCCAGCGGATAGCGCAGGAGTCGCAGCGCGAGGTGCACGAGGTCGTGCGGGGCTATCGGGAAGCCGACCTCGGCGTCGAACTCGCCGGTGCGCAAGGGGTGTTGAGTGCGGCGGGGATCGCGTGCGAGGTGCGGGGCGAGACCGGCGGGCTGCCCGCCGAGGTGCAGTCGGCGCTCGGCTGGGTGGTGCGGGAGACGACCACCAATGTGCTGCGGCACGGAGACGCCGGACGGTGCTCGGTGGCGCTGCGGGTGACGGAGGGACGTGCGGTGCTGACGGTGGAGAACGACGGGGTCGAGGAGACCCTCGACTCCGGAAGCGGTTCCGGGGGCGGGTCGGGGCTGGTCGGACTGCGGGAGCGGCTGCAGGTGGTCGACGGGACGCTGGAGGCCGGGTTCGTCGGCGCGGGTGTGTTCCGGGTGGTGGCCGAGGTGCCCCTGAGTCCGGTGACCCCCATGGCCTCCGTGACTCCCCGGACTCCCCTGACCACCGAGACTGTTGTGAGAGAGGTCACTTCATGACAGCGCCGGTGCGGGTGCTGCTCGCCGACGACGAGCACCTCATCCGGGGTGCGCTGGCCGCGCTGCTCTCCCTGGAGGACGACCTGGTGATCGTCGCCGAGGCGGCCACCGGACCGGAGGCCCTGGCGATGGCACGGGCGCACCGGCCCGATGTGGCCGTCCTGGATCTTCAGATGCCGGGCGCCGACGGTGTGAAGGTCGCCACATCCCTGCGGACCGAACTGCCCGACTGCCGGGCCATGATCGTCACCAGCCATGGTCGGCCGGGGCATCTCAAGCGGGCGCTTGCAGCGGGTGTGCGCGGGTTCGTCCCGAAGACCGTGAGCGCCCAGCGGCTCGCGGAGATCATCCGCACGGTGCATGCCGGGAACCGTTACGTCGACCCGGAGTTGGCCGCCGACGCGATCGCGGCCGGGGACTCGCCGCTGACCTCGCGGGAGGCGGAGGTGCTCGAACTCGCCGCCGACGGAGCGCCGGTCGCGGAGATCGCGGAGCGGGCCGCGCTGTCGCAGGGGACCGTGCGGAACTATCTGTCGTCGGCCGTCTCCAAGCTCGGGGCGGAGAACCGGCACGCGGCGGTGCGGCTCGCCCGGGAGCGGGGTTGGGTATAGTTGGCCTCGCGCCACGGCACATTCACCACAACGAATGCACCTCGGCGCAGTGCGGACGTAGCTCAGTTGGTAGAGCGCAACCTTGCCAAGGTTGAGGTCGCGAGTTCGAGCCTCGTCGTCCGCTCCATCGCAAAGGCCCCGGTCATCGACCGGGGCCTTTGGCGTGCGGGGCCCTTTCGGGTCAGGTCCAGCGGGCGCCGGTGAGGCGCTCGTAGGCCTCGACGTACTTCGCGCGGGTCGCGTCCACGATGTGCTGGGGCAGGGGCGGCGGGGGCTGCTCGCTCGCTCGGTCCCAGCCGGACTCGGCCGAGGTCAGCCAGTCGCGCACGAACTGCTTGTCGTACGAGGGCTGCGCGCGGCCCGGCTGCCACCGGTCGGCCGGCCAGAAGCGGGAGGAGTCCGGGGTGAGGACCTCGTCGGCGATGACCAGCGTGTCCCCGTCGAAGCCGAACTCGAACTTGGTGTCGGCGAGGATGATGCCCCGGGCGCGGGCGATGTCGCGGGCCCTGCCGTAGACAGCGAGGGTGGCCTGGCGGAGCTGGGCCGCGGTGTCGGCGCCGACCTGACGGGCGACCTCCTCGTAGGAGACGTTCTCGTCGTGCTCGCCGACGGCGGCCTTGGTGGCCGGGGTGAAGATCGGGGCGGGCAGCTCGCTGCCGTCGACCAGGCCCTCGGGCAGGGCGAGGCCGCAGACCGTGCGGGACTCCCGGTACTCGAGAAGGCCCGAGCCGGTGAGGTAGCCGCGGGCCACGCACTCCACGGGGACCATCCGCAGCGACTTGCAGGTCAGCGTGCGGCCGACCCAGTCGGCGGGGGCGCCGGCGGGCAGTTCCGTGCTGAGTACGTGGTGCGGGACCAGGTCGGCGAGCTGGTCGAACCACCACAGGGAGAGCTGGGTGAGGACGCGGCCCTTGTCGGGGATCTCGGTCGGCAGCACCCAGTCGAAGGCGGACGTACGGTCGCTGGCGACCATCACGAGGTCGCCCGCCTCGTTCTGGTACAGCTCGCGCACCTTGCCGGTGTGCAGATGCACCAGGCCCGGCACCTGAAGAGGCTCGGGCTTTTCTACGAATCCGGACACGGTTCCTCCCCGTGGTTCTGACTAACGACTCGATTGTCCCGTATGACTGCCCGGCTCCGGGCAGCGGGTCAGTCGCGTTTGCAGATGCGGTCCAGGAGGTTGGCCGTGGCGCGTTGGACGCGGGGGTCGACATGGCCGGGCCGGTCCAGGGCCGGGGACCAGGCGAAGGTGCCGGAGGCGAAGACCAAGGCGCCGGAAGGGGCGCGGTAGAGGGAGGTCTCCTGGTGCCGGAGGACGCCGTCGCCGTCGGCGTAGGGGGAGTGGGCGAGGAGGATGCGGTCCTCGTGGGGCGGCAGCGGGGTGCGCGGGAAGTAGCGGTCGGCCTCGCCCGCGACCAGGTCCTCGATGCCGTCGCCCTCACCCGCGCCGGTCGCCTCCCACAGCCAGTGCTCGGCGTTGCGGACGATCAGCGGCTGCGGCTCGGGCACCCGGCCCGCGTACTGGATGCCGATCAGTTGCTGCTCGGCGCGGTCGATCTCCCGCCACAGGACGGGCTTGCCGGGCCCCTTGCGTTTACGGCAGGTGAGCAGCCGGCCGGGCACGCCGAACGTGGAAGGCCCCAACTCCACCTGCCAGTAGAGGGAGTTGGCGGACAGGAACACGAGCGAGGTGCCACTGTCGCGGGCGAGTTCCACGGTGCGGCGCATGCTCGCCGACCAGTACTCGTCATGGCCGGGGAAGACCAGGCCCCGGTAACGGGTGGGGTCGATGTGACCGGTGTGCAGGTCGCGGGCGTCGGCGTAGGCGAGGTCGTAGCCGTAGCGCTCGGCCCAGCGGATGAAGTCGTAGGCGTGGCCGACGTGGAGGGGGAGGCCGGCGCCGGCGTACGGACGGTCGAAGGAGACCGTCGTCGCCGCGTCGGACTCGCCGAGGAGACGGCCGCTGTCGTCCCACGCGTGGTAGAGGCTGGCGCCGGTCCGGCCGTCCTCGGGGTAGAGGTTGTAGGCCTGCCAGGTGATGTCGGGGAGGACCAGGAGCAGGTCGGCCGGGTGGTGGTCGCGGACCGTGAAGGGCACGTGCGAGCGGTAGCCGTCGACGGTGGTGAGGACGGCGACGTACGCGCCGACGTTCCAGTACGACGGGACCTGAAGGCGCCAGGAGAGCCACCAGTGGTGGCAGGAGACCGTGCGGTCGGCGGTCAGGGGCGGGGGCTGGACGATGCCGGAGAGGCGCGGACTGGTGGTGATCTTGGCCGCGCCGTCGCCGTCGTAGTGGCCGATGCGGTAGATGTCGACGCTGAATTCCTGGGGCGGGTCGACGGTGATGTGGAAGTCGACGGCGTCGCCGGGGGCGACCGCGCCGGTGGAGACGAAGCCTTTGATCTGGCGGCGGACGTCGTCGGCGGAGCGGGGACCCCCGGCGCCGGTCTCGGGTGCGGTGCGGGGGGCGGGGACGCGGGAGGCGCCCGACGTCGGGGCCGAGGCGGGGGCCGGGTCCGGGTCCACGTACCAGGGGACGACCTGGCCGGTGTCGTCGAAGTACGTCTCGCTGCCGCGCAGCCAGGGGAGGGGGCCCTGTCCGAAGGGGTCGGTCACCGCGTGGGCCAGCGCTCCCGACTCCCATCGGCGGATGCGCTCCGGTCCTGGTCCTGGTCCGGGTGCCATGGTTCTCCCCTCCCTCGTGCCCCCGTGGTGGTTCGTGCGTACGTGACCGCCGTGCGCCTGCGTCTCGTGTGTCCCGCGTATCTCGCGTGCCTTTCGCAGCTCGCGCGTGTCTCGCGTTTTGTCTTATGTCGCGAGCTCTTGCCATGGGCTCTATCGGTCCCAGCACATCACATAACGCGCGCAGACAGTCACTATTCGTTGCGAATTGGCCGAAAGTGGAAGGGGCAGCTCCGATAGAGCGTCGCTGCGGTGGTGCTGCGGTGGTGCCGCGCTCAGCCGAGCCGTACCGGCTTCTCCGGACGTATGCCCAGCTCCACGAGCCAGGTGCGCAGCGGAACCGCGTCGCCGTCCTCGACGAGCCTGAGGATCCGGGGGGCCAGATCGGCCACGCGCACGCCGTCGACCATGAGTATCGGGCCGTCGAGCCAGTCGAGGCCCGGGGTCGCGCCGACCGTGTCCATCGCGGCGCAGCAGACCATCGCCGTGACGTGGTCGGCGAGGAGCTCGCGGTCGGTGCGCGGGGACTGGAGAGGGAACAGGGGCAGCGCGTCGCCGTTCCAGAGCGCCGTGTCGGGGCCCTGGCCGGGCGCCGGAGAGCCGACGGAGGCCGGGGGCGCGGCCGCCGCCTCCTCCCGGGCGACCTCGGCGCCTAGCCGGGCGGCGAGGGCGGCGCTGCGCGGGTTGGGCGGCAGGAAGTCGTCGCCGTCGAGGGCTTCGGGGGTGGGGGCGAGGGTGGGCGCGAGGCTGGGATCGGAGTCGGAGTCGGCCGTGGGAGGCGCGGGCGGCGGGGCGGCCGTGTTCGTCGGGTAGGACGTGTCCACGGGGGCCCCCTCCGCGCCGTGGCCCTCCTCCCCGACATCGCGCCGGTCCGTCAAGTGCTCCAGGACGCGGGCCAGGGTGGGGCCCCCGGGATGGGCGATGCTCGTGGGGTGGGCGGAGTTCGAGAGATCGAGGCGGCCGGTGGGATCGAGGCGGCCGGTGGGGCCGGGGGTGCGACGGACGCCGAGGGCGTCCAGGACCCGGTGGAGGCGGGCCGCGTCGGTGCGCCACTTGCGGTCGACGACTTCGTCCGGGTAGTCCTCCCAGGCCACCGGTGACCAGTCCGGGCCGGGCTCCGCCGGGCCGCCGTGGAAGAGGCGGGCGGCGAGCAGCGAGGCGGCCTCGTCGACCGTGCCGGGCTCTTCGAGCAGGTCACAGGCGGGGCGCTCGCCGAGCCGGGAGGCGAAGCCCTCGGCCAGCCGGTCGCGCCGGGACAGCTCGGTCAGGGCGGCGACGACTCCCGCGTCCAGCCGGGAGGGCCAGCGGCCCATCCGCCAGGCGGGCAGCGCCACCCGGGTGAGCAGCCGGTCCCAGCCCGCGTACGCGAGGCCCACCTGTTCCTGCGCGACGATCCGCAGCCCGTAGTCCACAGCCTGTGCACGCTCGGCGGCCGCGGCGGCCACGCCCCGCTCCATCTCGCCGGCGTGGACCTGGCAGCCGCGCAGCATCAGCCGCGCGACCCAGCCGATGCCCGAGCAGACCGGCCGGAGGACGGGGTTCCGTGCGCCGCGGTCGGCACAGACGGCCACCGCCGCGTCCAGCCCGCGCACGAAGCGCCGGGCCGCGGCTATGTCCGGGTGCGCCGAGGGGCCCGTACCGGCGACCACCGGGGCGAGGACGGCCCGTAGCTCGCCGACCCGCATCCACCACAGGAACGGGGAGCCTATGACGAGCACGGGCGCCGCTGTCGTACGGCGGTGGAGAGCGCCGTTGGAGCCGCCCGCGCCGGCTATCTCGTCGCGGTCGCGCGGCGGGGGCGGGCCGTGGGCCGGGTGGGTGCGGTCCTCCAGCCAGCTGTCGCAGTCCGGGGTGAGCGCTATCGCGGAGGGCACGGGGACGTCGAGGCGGTCGGCGAGGTCACGGACCAGGCGGTACAGATCGGGGGCCGCCTCCTCGGCGACGGCGACCGTGGGACTGACGGCGGGGCGGGCCCGGGCGACGACCAGGGCGATCACGCCCGCGGCTAGCAGGACGACGAGCGCGACGACGGAGACGGTCCAGCGGGCGGCGTCCCAGCCCTGGCCCGCGAACTGGCCGGTGGAACCGCCCGCGAGCAGGATCACGGCAGCGGCCGCGGGCAGCATCGCGACGGCGAGCGCCCGGCTGCGGATGCGCAGCACCGCCAGCGCCCGGGCACGCGCGGCCTGCGCGCCCACCTCCACTCCCATACCGGTCACGACCGGACCTCACCCCCTCCCTGTAGTCCTGTTTCCCCCGGCTGTCTTCGCAGTTGTCACTCCCCCACTGTGGCACCCGCCACTGACATCGCAATGCCGGTGGGCCAAGTGCCGGAACGAGTACCGGATGGCTTGCGCCGCACCCTAGTTGGCGGTCCGGCCCCCGTCAGCCGGATAGCTCAGCGCTCACTCGATGGAATGGCCTTGGGGAAAGGTGTATGACATTGGGCAACGATCAGGCCCCGGGTTCCACGGGTCCTCGGTGAGGACTTCCATGGCGGCCCGGGGCCTGGGAGACACCTGGTGGGCGAGGGTGCCTACGCCTCGGCGGCCGCCTTCGCGGCGATGTCCGTACGGTGCTGGGAGCCGTCCAGACCGATGCGCGCGACGGCCGTGTACGCGCGCTCGCGGGCCTCGGTGAGGTCCGCGCCGGTCGCGGTGACGGACAGCACGCGGCCGCCCGCGCTGACGACCGTGCCGCCGTCACCGCCCTCGCCGCCGTCGTACTTCGTCCCGGCGTGCAGGACGTACGCGTGCGGGGCGTCCTCCGCGGCCACCTCGGCGAGGCCGGTGATCGGGTCGCCGGTGCGCGGGGTGTCGGGGTAGTTGTGCGAGGCGATGACGACGGTGACGGCCGCGTCGTCGTTCCAGCGCAGGGCCGGCAGGTCGGCGAGCTCGCCGGTGGCGGCGGCCAGCAGGACACCCGCCAGCGGGGTCCGCAGCCGGGCCAGGACGACCTGCGTCTCGGGGTCGCCGAAGCGGGCGTTGAACTCGATGACCCGGATGCCGCGGCTGGTGATCGCGAGGCCGGCGTAGAGCAGACCGGAGAACGGGGTGCCGCGGCGGTGCATCTCGTCGACGGTCGGCTGGAGAACGGTCTCCAGGACCTCCTGCACCAGCTCCGGGTCGGCCCAGGGCAGCGGCGAGTAGGCGCCCATGCCGCCCGTGTTCGGGCCCTCGTCGCCGTCGAGCGCGCGCTTGAAGTCCTGCGCGGGCTGGAGCGGGACGACGCTCTCGCCGTCGGTGATCGCGAAGAGGGAGACCTCCGGGCCGTCGAGGAACTCCTCGATGACGACGCGCTCGCACCCGGCCGCGTGCGCCGCGGCGGCCTCCAGGTCGTCGGTGACGACGACGCCCTTGCCGGCGGCCAGACCGTCGTCCTTGACGACGTACGGCGCGCCGAAGGCGTCGAGGGCCTCGGCGACCTCCTCGGCGGTGGTGCAGACGTAGGAGCGGGCGGTCGGCACGCCGGCCGCGGCCATCACGTCCTTGGCGAACGCCTTGGAGCCTTCCAGCTCCGCGGCCTCCTTCGAGGGGCCGAACACCGGGATGCCCGCCTCGCGCACGGCGTCGGCGACCCCCGCGACCAGGGGCGCCTCCGGGCCGACGACGACCAGCTCGGCGCCGAGCTCGACGGCGAGCGCGGCCACGGCCTTGCCGTCCAGGGCGTCGACCTGGTGCAGCTCGGCGACCTCGGCGATGCCGGCGTTGCCGGGCGCGCAGTACAGCGCGGTGACGGCGGGGTCGAGGGACAGTGAGCGGCACAGGGCGTGTTCGCGGGCGCCGCTGCCGATGACGAGGACGTTCACGGGGGTCAGCCTAATCCAGGGTGTAGGCGGCTCGGTCCGGCCCCCGCAAGGGGCTGGCTGGCGGCTTGCGACGGACGGCGGAACGCCTTCGGCCCTCACGGTCCCTGAGACCCGCTCTGAGACTGGTGCCGCTGTCCACCGGTGGGTTCCGTGGCGGTGACGTGGGCGTCGGGCAACGCCTGTAGTCAGCCCGGCCCGAGAGGCCTCCCGTTAGAGCGGCGAGACCCGGCGCCTTCGCCACCGCCACGGAACCCACCACCGTCCGTGCTCCGCGGTGATGACGCGGGCACCGGGCTGATGCCTCCGTTTCCCCGGGCCCTTCGAGGCCTCTGTCAAGAGCGGCACAGCCCGGTGTCTCCGTGACCACCGCGAAACTCGCGACGGCCGGCCGGACGTTGACCGTCACGGCGCGAGCCCGCCCCAGGACCGACCTCTTGTTCATCCGCGAGCCCGCGAGCTCTGCAGAAAGACCGAGCCCCTGGGGTGCGCTGGTGTCGCGAACGGCTACTGAGATGGCGGACCTGTGAGTCCTGGGATTAGGGCGCCGCGTGACCCGCATGTGCTCGTGACCTGCACAAATGAACGGATCCGGGAGGACAGCTTGACCGTGTTCTGCGGCATCGACTGGGCGGAGCGCCACCACGACGTCGCCGTCGTCGACGACACCGGCACCCAGCTCGCCAAAGCCCGCATCACCGACGACGCGGCCGGTTACAACAAGCTCCTGGACCTCCTGGCCGAACACGGCGACAGCCCGGAGAACCCGATACCTGTGGCCATCGAGACCAGCCACGGCCTGCTCGTTGCCGCCCTGCGCACCGGCAGCCGCCAGATCTTCGCGATCAACCCACTCGCCGCCGCCCGCTACCGCGACCGCCACGGCGTCAGCCGCAAGAAGTCCGACCCTGGCGACGCCCTGGTCCTGGCGAACATCCTGCGCACCGACATGCACGCCCACCGGCCGCTGCCCGCTGCCCGCTGCCCGCTGCCCGCTGCCCGCTGCCCGCTGCCCGCTGCCCGCTGCCCGCTGCCCGCTGACAGCGAACTCGCCCAGGCCATCGCGGTACTGGCCCGAGCCCAGCAGGACGCCGTCTGGAGCCGCCAGCAGGTCGCCAACCAGGTCCGCTCTCTGCTGCGCGAGTACTACCCCGCAGCCCTGCACGCCTTCCAGGGCAAGGAAGGCGGCCTGACCAGGGCAGACGCCCGAGTAGTCCTCACCCTGGCCCCGACCCCGGCGAAGGCGGCCCGGCTCACCTTCGCCCAGATCCGGGCCGCCCTCAAACGCAGCGGGCGCACCCGGTCCTTCGACACCGAGGCCGAGCGCCTGCAGAGCGTCTTCCGCGCCGAGTACGCCCACCACCTCCCAGCCGTCGAGGACGCCTTCGGCCAGCAACTGCTGGCCCTGCTCAAACAACTGGACGCCACCTGCCAGGCCGCGGACGACCTCGCCACGGCCACCGCAACCGCCTTCCACAAGCACGCCGACAGCGAGATCCTGCTCAGCTTCCCCGGCCTCGGTCCCCAGCTCGCAGCCCGCGTCCTCGCCGAGATCGGCGACGACCGCACCCGCTTCGCCGACGCCAGAGCGCTCAAGTCCTACGCCGGCTCCGCCCCCATCACCCGCGCATCCGGCAAGAAACGCTTCGTCGGCCGCCGCTTCGTCAAGAACAACCGGCTCATGCACGCGGGTTTCCTCTGGGCCTTCTCAGCCCTCCAGGCCTCGCCCGGCGCGAACGCCCACTACCGACGTCGACGAGAACACGGCGACTGGCACAATGCCGCAGCGCCACCTGCTCAACCGCTTCCTCGGACAGCTTCACCACTGTCTCCAGACCCGGCAGCCGTTCGACGAGCAACGCGCCTTCGCGCCACTCCTCCCAGCGCCTGCATGACCCGCGAACCCGCCCGACTTCGTGAACGAGAACAACGGCACTTCGACAGATCCACGCTGTCGAGCGCGAACTCAATCAGAGGGCGTGACCGGCGCCCGCAGGCCGAGCCACTGATCGGCGTCCCAGGCCCGGAACCGCTCCACTTCGGTGAACCCCAGCTTTGCCGCGAGGCGCATCGAACGGGCGTTGGCGGTCTGGGTGGCGAGCACCACCGGCTCACCCGGAAGGACGTCTTCGAGCCAGTCCAGTGCCGCCGCGCACGCCTCGGCGGCATACCCGCATCCCCACGCCCGCGGCAGGAACAGGTAGCCGAGATCGACCTTCCCCACGGCAGCGGGGCAAAGGTGCTCCGTTGCTCTCCTGAGCAGGATCTGGCCGATCATCGCCCCGTCGAGATCGACGACGAAACTCCCGGACCGCCGCCCGGGCACCTCGGGCATCTCGCGCTCAAGCTCGTCACGCGAGCGGGGGCCGCCGAGGTAGGTGTGCACCTCCGACGAGGCGTGCAGCTCGATGAACGCCGCACGGTCCTGGGCATCGGGCTGACGCAACACGAGCCTCTCGGTCTTGATCGGTGCAGGCGGCCACGCAACGGGTCCGAGATCATTGATGTCGGCCAGCCAATCAGCGACCTCAGTAGCGATCAAGACTCGCGGTCCCTCTTGACTTCTTAGCCCCCTGAGATGTCTAACGGGCTGGAGCCGCGGCGTTTTGTGCGGGCTTCCGAGGGCAGAGGGGCGGCGGCCCTGTGCGTTCCTCCAAACGAGCCCGGTGCCGGGCAGGGGCCGGCAGGGGCTGGACAGATGCCGGGCAGGGGCTGGACAGGTGCCGGGCAGGGGCTGGACAGGTGCCGGGCAGGGGCCAGGGCTACTCGTTGGTGAACTCCTCGACCACGGTCGCGCCCAGCTCGCGGACGATCAGTTCGTAGCCGGAGAGGGCCGACTCGTTGAGGTCGGGGTCGTCGTCCTCAGGGGTGTCGTCCTCGGGGGCCACCGGTTCCGGGGCCGGGGGGCGGGACGGGGCTGCAGCGGGGGCCGATGTCGGCTGGGGTGCGTGCTGGGCAGGGGGCGCGGGGGCGGACGGCGCCGAGGGCTGAGGCGGGGTCGCGGCCATGGCCGACGGCGCCGACGGGGCCGTCGCACCACCGCCGCCGTAGCCACCGCCGTACCCACCGGCGTTGCCGGGGTTGCCGTAGCCGCCCGGGGCTCCGCCGCCTCCGCCGCCGAAGCCGCCGCCCGCCGGGGGCCCCGAACCGCCGGACGGGTCGACGATCGCGTCGATCTTCCACTGGACGCTGAACTGCTCGGACAGCGCCTGCCGCAGCACCTCCTCGCTGCCACTGCTCGCGAAGTTGTCACGGGCTCCGGCGTTGACGAAGCCGATCTGGAGTGTCGTGCCGTCGAAGGCGGCGACGTGGGCGTTCTGGCTGAGCAGGATCCAGGTGAAGCGGCGTCGGTTCTTGACGGCTTCCAGGATGTTCGGCCAGAGCATGCGGGGGTCGAGTCCGCCGGAAGGGGGCGCGTAGGCGGCGGCCGGCGCGGCTGACGCAGGGGTGTGGGCGGGGGCTGGGGTGGCGGCTGCCGGGGCGGCGGCCTGGGGACCGCCGACAGGGGTGGGTGCCGCCGGGGGACGTCCGCCGCCGCCTGCGGGCGTGGCCGTGGGCCAGCCGCCGGGCCGGCGTCCGCTGCCCGCCGCGGTGGCGGTCGGCCAGGCGCCGGGGGCGGGCGCGGCCGGGCCCTCGTCCACGGGCGGAACGGCTTGGGCCGCGACGGGAGCGGGAGCAGGCGCGGCGGGAGCAGGCGTCGCGGGAACCGCGGGCGGGGTGACCGGCGGCTGGGCGGGAGCCGGCGCGGCGGGCGGCTGCCCCGACTGATTGCCCTGATTGCCCTGGGCGCCTTGGCCGCGTACCGCCGCGCGGGCCGCGGCGGCCCCGCCGCCGGGCGGAACGGGCTCTCCCCCTCCCATGGCGACACCGCTTGGCCCGCTGTGACCACTGTGTCCGCTGTGTCCGCTGTGCGCCTCGGGCCCGGGCACGTAGCCCATCGTCGGCATGGCGGGGGCACCCTGCGCCGGCGCCCCCTGCGTGCCGGGGCCCGCCGAGAAGTTCACGCCGCGTTCGATGCGGTCGAGCCTCGCCATGACCGACCGTTCGTCCCCATAGGCGGCGGGCAGCATCACGCGCGCGCAGATCAGCTCGAGCTGGAGCCGGGGCGAGGTGGCGCCACGCATCTCGGTGAGGCCCTGGTTGACCAGGTCGGCGGCGCGGCTCAGCTCCGCGGCGCCGAAGACGCCGGCCTGGGCCTGCATGCGCTCGATGACGTCCGACGGGGCGTCGATGAGCCCCTTCTCGGCGGCGTCCGGCACAGCGGCGAGGATGACGAGATCCCGCAGCCGCTCCAGCAGGTCGGCGACGAAGCGGCGCGGATCGTTGCCCCCCTCGATGATCCGGTCCACGACTTCGAAGGCGGCGGCGCCGTCACCGGTTGCGAAGGCCTCGACGACGGAGTCGAGCAGCGAGCTCTCCGTGTAGCCGAGCAGGGAGGTGGCCATGGTGTACGTCACGCCGGCGTCGGTCGCGCCGGCGAGCAGCTGGTCCATGACGGACATGGAGTCACGCACGGATCCCGCGCCGGAGCGCACGACGAGGGGCAGCACGCCCTCCTCGATCGGAATGCCCTCCTGCTGGCACACCTCACCGAGGTAGTCCCGCAGCGTGCCCGGCGGGACCAGGCGGAAGGGGTAGTGGTGGGTGCGCGACCGGATGGTCCCGATGACCTTCTCGGGTTCCGTGGTCGCGAAGATGAACTTCAGATGCTCCGGCGGTTCCTCGACGACCTTGAGGAGCGCGTTGAAGCCGGCCGACGTGACCATGTGGGCCTCGTCGATGATGTAGATCTTGTAGCGGCTGCGGGCCGGCCCGAAGAAGGCCTTCTCGCGCAGGTCACGGGCATCGTCCACACCACCGTGCGACGCAGCGTCGATCTCGATGACGTCGATGGAACCCGGCCCGTTCCTGGCCAGGTCCTTGCACGACTCGCACTCCCCGCAGGGGGTGGGCGTGGGCCCTTGTTCGCAGTTCAGGCAGCGGGCCAGGATCCGCGCGCTGGTGGTCTTCCCGCACCCACGCGGCCCGCTGAACAGGTACGCGTGATTGACCCGGTTGTTCCGCAGCGCCTGCTGCAGCGGGTCGGTGACATGCTCCTGCCCGATGACCTCGGCGAACGACTCCGGGCGATAGCGGCGGTACAGCGCGAGAGACGACACGCATACGAGGTTATAGGCGACCACTGACATCGAGCCCCACGCCCGAACCCCGCCCGGGAACGCAGACGCCCCCCACGCACCCGCCAGAGCCAACCTACCCTTGCTGCCTTCCGGCCCTGGGGGAGTTCAGTCAGATAGCGCCGCGTGAGGGGCTTCGCACAGGCTACAGGATCTGAGCGGGGGGAACGAGTTCGCGAGCACTCCTCAACGTCTTGTATTGTTTGCGGCGGAGGATTCGCCTAGAGGCCTAGGGCGCACGCTTGGAAAGCGTGTTGGGGGCAACCCCTCACGAGTTCGAATCTCGTATCCTCCGCCAGTGCCTCACCGGGCACGATGTCGAAGGGCCCCACCGTTCGCGGTGGGGCCCTTCGTCGTTGTCCGTCTCAGTTTCCGTCTCAGTTGGTTTTCGGGAGCTCCCAAAGAACATCGCCGACTTGCTGCGCGACCTTGCGGAGCATGGTCCCGGTCACGTGCATGTAGCGGGCGCGCATCCGAGCCGCTCCCCCGGGCTCCCACCCCATGATCGAGTCGATCACGACGTCCGGGACGCCAAGGATCAGGAGGACGGTCGCGGCGGTGTGTCGAGCGTCATGGAGACGGCCGTTCCGGACACCGGCATCCCGAAGCAGCCGCTTCCAGATGTGGAAGTCGGTGTTGGGGCTGAGCGGACCGCCGGTGGGTGAGGCGAAGACGTACCCTTTGCCCTCCCAGTCAGCACCGGCCGCAATCCGCTCGCGCTCCTGGGCCTCCTGATGCTGGCGGAGAATCTTGATCAGCGGATCGGGCAGGCCGATGGTGCGCCGTCCAGCCCGGGACTTGGTGGACTTGTGCTCGCGGCGGGTCTGCTCCTTCTTGGGGCAGTAGCCCGCCTTCCGGCCACACGGGTTGGCACCGCAGCCGTGCGCGTACTTGGGGCGGAGACGGTTTTTGCGGATGCGGACGTATCCCGCGTCGAGGTCGACGTCTTCCCAGTGGAGCCCGAGCGCTTCCCCTTGGCGGAGGCCGAGCGCCAGGGCGACGACCCAGCGCGCGCTGTTGCGGAGCCTGGCCGCTTCGACGAGGAGGCTCTGTACCTCTTCGATCGTGTAAGGCTCGATGTCCTCTTCTTCGAGTCGGGGAGCCTTGGCGATCTCGGCGGCGTTGGTGGGGATGTGCCCGCGTCGGACGGCTTCACCGAGGGCGACTCGGATCGTGCGGTGGGCGTGGTGGGCGGTGCCGGCGGAGCTCCCGGACGACTGCATCTTCCCGTAGAAGCGTTCGAGGTGCTCCGGCTCCAGGCGGTCGAGCTTGTGAGCGCCCAGGCCGGGGACGAGGTGAACGCGGACGTCGACTTCGTAGCCGTCGTACGTGTTCTCCGAGACGTACGGCTTGGCGATGTTCTCCACCCAGTGCTCAAGCCAGGCTTGCAGCGTCCAGCTCTGCCCCGGCTTCCTGAGCTTCTTGTCGTCCCGGGCCCGCTCCATCTCGCGGACAGCCTTGGTGACCTCGGCCTTGCTCTTGCGCTCGATGTGGCGGCGATCCGGCTTGCCGTCATCGCGGACGCCGACCGTCACGCGGCCATGCCACTTGCCGTCCTTGCCGAGGTAGATCGACGAGGCCCCGTTGGGCTGACGGGTGCGGTTCTTCTCTGCCATGTCGTCGTCTCCCTCAGGCCGCGTGGGCGGGTCGGTGGCGGAGCTTGGCCACATAGGCGGGTACGGCGTCGGCAGGCACTCGGCGCAGCCGCCCGACCGTGACGGACTCGATGTCTCCGGCGAGGACGAGCCGGAAGCACGTCGTACGCCCGATGCGGAGTCGCCGGGCCGCTTCTTCCACGGTCAGAAGCGCCAAGGAGGGGTCGAAGGGCTCAGCCATGGGTGGGGTCCCCTTCCGTTTCGCCGACGTCAGGGCGTCGTGAAGCAGCGAACAAGGTTTCTGCGGCGGTCAGGCCGGTACCGGCGAAGCGCCAGTGGGAGAGCACGAGGACGGTGTCCGGGTCGGGAAGGGGGTGGCCGGACAGGGCCGCGCGTTCGCGGGTGAGTGCTTCGTTGTGGTCGGCGCGTTCCTGGCGGAGAGCGCCGAGGGTGAGGGAGTAGGCGCGGGACTTGGTCGAGAAGTGCCCGCGGAAGCCGAGCATGTGTGCCCACTTGCGCAGGCGGAGGTCTTCGAGTTCGGTGAGGGCGCCGAGGTGCCAGCAGGTGAGGATCATCTGACGGGCGTGGTCAGTGACTTGGGTGCCGATGAGGTCGGTGATGGGGTTGCGGATGGGGCGGTCCAGGGTGCCGGTCGCGCTCTCGGCGCCCTTGGTGGCGTACTTGGCGATGTACGCGGCCACGGCGCGGCTGGTCAGGTCGGTGGGGCCGGTGAAGTCGGCCGAGCGGATGGGACGGATGTCGAGCTGTTCGCCGAAGCGGAAGGTGTGGGCGCGGCCGTCGAGGAGCGGGCCGGGGGTTTCGGCGATCCGGGTCGCCGAGCGGATCGCGTCCGTGAGAAGTTCCGTGGTTGCCCAGGCGGGTGGGGCGGACTCGGCACCGTCCGGGCCGTCGAGCCGGATGACGGCGTGGAAGTGGACGGCGCCGCGCCGCTGGTATTCGGCGACCTTGGCGTAGGACACCTTGAGGCAGTCGCGGAGTTCGGAGCGGGCGATGCCCGCGCGGGAGGCGAGCTGTTGGCGAAGGTAGGTGGTGAAGCGGGCCCAGAGGGCGCCTGCGTGGGCGTTCCAGAGGACGGCGGTGCGGTAGTCGTAGCGGTCCGGGTCCAGGGGCGTACCGAGGGCGGGGTCACCGTCGGGGTGGAGGCGTCGGCAGCGGCAGCGACCGCCGCCGGGACGGTTGTGGACGGGCCCGAAAGACGGTGCGGTGAAGGTGGCGAAGACTCGGGGGTGTTCGGCGACGGCCGGGCCGATTCCCTTGCCACCACTCAGGCCGGCCGTGACGAGGTGGTACGTGTCCCTGCGATAGACCTCGGCGCAGGCGGCGCAGCGGGTGGCACGTCGGTTGTTGCAGCGGATGAGGAGCTGTCCGGCGGGAAGGTCGCGGTCGGCGAGTTCGCGGACGATTTCGCCGGTTGAGGCGTGGACGTCCAGGCGGTGGCCTTCCATCCGTACGGGCTGTTCGCAGCCGCCGAGCCGTTGGATCTGTCGTGCGTAGGTGCTGAGGTCGCCGGGGAGGGCGAGGGCCGCCAGTTGGCGGATGGCTCTGGTCGGAGCCTCGGGGCGCATGTGCGGGTTCCTCCTTGGAGGGACGGAGCTTGAGGGACGCCCGGCTTGTCCAGGGGGCTAGACATCGTGGGCAAGCCGGGACCACGGGACGGATGAGGTCAGCGGCGGTCGCTCTTGAGGATCGAGCGGATGACGACCGCGCAGACGGCGACGGAGGCGGCGGTGATCGCGACGGCGAGGAGCATGGAGACCAGGACCGCGCCGACGACCAGGACCACGGCACCGCCGCCAGCGACCAGGGCGAGCGTGCTGCCAGCGGTGAGCTGAACGGCCGGCCGGCTGGAGGCCGGAACCGGGGCATTGGCAGGCGGGTAGGGCACCGGGCTGTAGACGGGCGGAGCCGTAGGCGTGGAGACCGGGGCGGTGTCCTGCGGCGGGTACTTCGGGGTGAACACGCGGGTGATCCCTTCTACGGTCAGTCGAGGAGGGCGGCGACGGCGGGGGCGAGGACGCTGTTCGCGACGAGGTAGCCGCCGAGGAGGAGCAGGACGACCAGCCACCACGGCGGGCGGGCGAGCTGGATGCCGAGAACGGCGACGACGAGCACGGCGAACCAGAGAGGGACGTCCATGGCGGTGATCTCCTGTCATGCCTTGCAGCGGTGGGTGCGGGCGGCGAGTTCGGCGGCGGCGCGGCTGTCGTACTCGGCGGAGAAGTCGCAGCGGGGCGCGGTGCAGGCGGCCAGGTGGCGGTTACGGCCACGGGCGAGGAACGAGGCGACCTGTACGGGACCGATGCGGCGGACGTTGCGGAAGCTCGGGGTCACTTGGACGGTCCTTTCTCAGAGGTGAGCGGCGACTGAGGCCGTCATGGACGGAGGCAGGCCGAGCCGGGCGCGAACCGTGTCGGGGTCGGCCGGTTGGCCGGTGGCGGCGCGGTGTTCTTGGGCCAGGAGCTGAACGCGGTCGACGAGCGCGGGCGGCAGGGCGACGGCAGGAACGGGCGCCGGAGCAGCGGCGACGAGGCTGTTCGGAGGTTCCTCATGCGCCGGGTCGATGGACACCGCCGGGGACTCGTCACCGTCAGGTGTGTCGACAGCGGCGGAGACCGACGGCGGCTCAGGCTCCGCCGCCGAGGTCACCGAGGCGCGAGGCGTGTGCGCCAGGAGCGTTCCGCCGAAGAAGGCGACAGCAGGCCAGCCAGCGACGACGACGCGGAGCGAGGCAGGTACATGGTTGAGGTCGAGAAGGCCGGCGGTGGCGACGTTGGCACCGAGGGACGCGGCCAGGGCGACCAGGAACCACAGCCGCGGACTTCCCGCCGGAAGTCCGGCACGCTGCTGTTCACGCATCCGACGCCACGCGGCGACCAGTAGCAGATCAACACTGATCGGATAGGCCCACGCCTTCCAGCCGCCCTGTCCGGCCGCCGCAGCGAGGTCGTGCAGATGGGAGAAGGACAGGGCGCCCGCGATGGCGGCCTGAACGACCACGGCATCCACGCGGGCGAGGTGGCCACGCATCGGCTCGACTCCTTCCGGCGCGATCAGTCGGTGGACGCGAGCGAGTCAGCACGCTCACGGGCGAGACGAGCCACCTCGGCAGCCTCGGTGTCGCCGGGTGTGTGGGTGGCAATGCGCTCCAACAGGTCGGCCTTACGGGCCATGAGCTCGGCAAACTCACCAGGGGGGCGGTTCTGATGGAACGCGGCCAGGTCGGCAATGAGCGCGCTGACCTCGGCGATGGAGGGGCGGGACATGAGGGGCGTCCTTTCGGTTTCGGGCATGGGAGGGGTAGGGACGTGGCGTGAGGCGGTCACGCCAACCGTGGGAAGAGGTGCGGCTACTCGGTCACCGGTCAGGCGGTGGGTACGGCAGCGACAGGCGAGGCGACGTCAGCAGACTCGACGGCGACATCAGGCCGGAAGGCATCGAGGCGAGGCAGCTCGGGCACGAGGGCGGAGGTGGCGCGGCAGACGGCCGCAGCTTCGTCGAGGGTGAGATGGGGCGAGCGGGCACGGTGCCAGCCGCCGGAGGAGTCACCGACGATGGCGACGCCGGGCCGTTCGGCCGGGATGGCGGTGGCGGCGAGCACCGCTTCCGGGGAGATGTCGGCCAGCGCCATGTTCGCCGACGACTCGTCGTTGACACGGTGACAGATACGGCCGGTGAGCTGGGCCCGGAGCATGGTCGCGCCCTTGCCGAGTTCCGAGCCGAAGCGCTGCCCGCACACTTCGAGGTAGATGCCGGCCGCACGGCCGAGCTGGGCGATGCGGATCAGCTTGGTGACCATGGCATCGCGTCGCTTCTCGTCGTCCCTGCTCGCGGCCAGGAAGAGTTCCGCCACCTCGTCGACGACGACCACGACCGGCACCGGCCGCACCTTCTCCGGCAGCCCCCACACATCCGAGGTGAGTACCTCGTCCGGCCCCGCCCCGGACCGGAGCCCAATCAGCCGGAACCGCGCCTCCATCTCTTCCAGCAGAACGTCAAGGAGTTCGTTCGCTCGGTCCGAGGAGTCGGCGAGCGCCGAGAGGCGAGGCGCGAACGGGGCCAGTTCGACGCCCCATTTGCAGTCGATTCCGACGAGGACGACCTGTTGCCGGGCGAGGCCGCAGAGCAGGTTGCGCAGGTAGACGGACTTGCCGGACTGCGTTGCGCCAAGGATGAGTTCATGCGGAACGGCGCGGAAGTCCCGCACGTGCCAGCGTCCGTCATCCCGCAGCGCCAGCGGCAGAGAAAGCAAGCCGCCGCCCTTCTGCCGCCGCAGGGGACGCCGCACGTCTGCCAGCACATCCCAGCCGATGAGCCGCAGTTCGAGCCATCCCGGCTTGGTCGGGCGGATATGGACGGCGTGAGCCGCCCAGGCGTGCCGCAACCGGTCGGCGGAGGCGATGAAGTCTTCCGGAGCCTGCCCGGCCGCCATCCGCAGGCGCATCACGAGACCGGATCCGGTCGGCAGCGGGAAGGACCGACGAGGGGGAACGGGAGCCGCTTCCCGCCCGACCAGCCGGGCCGTGGCCCGACGGACGGCCGAGGCAGGGACCGTCAGACCACAGGCGTCCATCGTGGCCCGGTAGGTGGTGAGCACGCGCAGCGCGACGAGCGGATAGCCGACGAGCCACCAGAACGCGACTGGCATACGACGGCGCAGCACCAGCAACGCGGCGAGCGCCACCAGGCACAGCGCCAGTGCCCAGACGAAGTCGGTCATGGCAATCAGCCCTTCACCGGCGCCGGGGCGTTGACCATGACGGCGTCCGCGCGGTAGGCGATGCCGTGACGCATGCGTCCGCCGAACTCGCTCTCCCAGGGGCGGGCGATGAGGCCGGACAGGATGACCGGCGCGCCCATGACCAGGCCCTCACCGATGCCCGCCTCCGGAACGGTCACCTTGATCATGTCCGAACCGCCCTGCGCGATGAAGACCAGCTCCAGGACCATGAGCCGCTGGTTCGTCGTGGGGTCCACGGCAACCTCACCGGTCTGACGGTCCTTCACCTTGACCTCGGGCAGCTTGGTGACGAGCAGCGTCGCGGCGGAGACGTCTACGGGGATGACACGCATTTCTTGAACCTCACTGGTTGGCGGCACCCATTCGTTGGTGCCGTTCCGGTATGGATACCCCCCTAGACAGCACGGGGAGTGGCCCGCCATGACTGTCTAGGGGGGTTGACGACTACGGTAGACCGACACCCCGTCAACTGTCTAGGGGGGTATACGTGCGAGTCTCGGTGTGTGCTGCCACGTCAAGACAAGCGGTTGGGTCGCGAGCTAACCGGGAGTCAGTCCGCTATTGGGACCAACCGCCTGCGCGGATGCGCCGGAATGCGCTCGGCTTTCACCACCATGAACGGATGAAGCTGGCAGGTGGTGACCAGGAAGCTCGCACGCTCGACGACGTCCAGGCCGCAATCGGCAAGCGCCTCGACGATGTCGCCAAGATCCTTGCTGGTGCCCTGGTCACGGTGGCCGGCGTCATGACTGCACTGGGGTTGACGAGCGACGTCGTGTTCGTCGCACTCAACAACGAGTCGTGGCCCATCTTCGTGGCTGCGCTCTGCGCGATCTTCGCCATCGTTTGCAGCATCGTTGCCCTGCTCATCCATCCGACACGGCGAGGCAACGTGTGGGAGACGGTCGTCCTGGGACTCGGTGTCATCTTCTACATGGTGGCCTTGAGCGTGGCGGTCGTCGGCGCGTCCCAGGCAGCGAGCGGGAACGGGCGCCCGACGCTGATCAACGTCAAGCTCGAAGGGCCGGAATCCGATCGGAGGCTGAGCTTCGGCGTCCACGCAGACGGTGTTGACCGGTGGGCGAGTGTCATCGTGTGGGTGACAGCCGTAGACGCAGACCAGGCGGATCTTCCTGGTATGACCAATCTCTACAACGTCAGCCTGAGGCCCGACGACAAGGGCGACATCGACCACCAGACCAGCATCTCGCTCGCGGCTCCACGCAACGCATGGGGAATCGAGATCATCGCCGTGACCACCGGCGGGAACGAAAACTGTGAAAGTCAGTCGACACACGGTCCCACATGCGCGGTAGTCCAGCTGCCCTGACCGTCCGAAAGCAGAGGCGAAGTCCAGGCGTGTCAGCCCCAGAAAGCGGTCACAACTACGACAGCAGCCAATGAAGGGCTGTGGCATCGTCCTGTGCTTTCCCACGCGGCCAGCGCCGACCCTCGGGGTCGTCGGCCTCAGCATCCCGCACTCGGCGGATGAGCCCATCGGGACCGGACTCCCCAAGAACGGCCAACGTCCCTTCCCAAGTGGCGAGTTCGAAGGAGTCGACGAGTCGCGTCGCGCCGTCGCTCAGCAGTGTCACGGACGCCAGCGAGTCCAGCGAGACCGCCCCAGTAAGAGCATGTTCGGCCGCCTGCGGATCGGGGCCGGCGATCCAGAAGCCGCCCGGCCGGTTGCGTAGCCCGGTCAGGGCGTCGCGGTACTGGGCCAGGGCGGCGGCATGTTCGGGTGAGCCGGTGGACAGTTCGTCGACCAGCCCGCGAAGTTGCTTGCCGACCTCGTCCAGGCTCTGGTCAGTGACAGCGGTCATCTTCCCGTCCCTGTCCGCAAGGAGGAGGGTCGAGTCACCGAGTACGAGGTACTCCAGAGCTCCCGAGCCGGCCCGGACGGCGACGACCGTACTGGTCGGACTGGCGCGATAGCTCAGGTCGCAACTGTCCTCATGCAGGGACCGAACGACCCGGATTGCGTCTGCCAGACAGTCGGCGAGCGGCCGGGCGGGCTGTGCCGTGATGGCGCTCAACAGCAGTCCGCCCAGTGTCGAGGAGAACCAGGCGATGCCATGCGCGCATCCAGTCTCCGCGCCGGCGACACCGGCACCGTCCAGGAGAACCGCCGCTCCGGGAGCGGCGGCGGCGAAGTCCTCGTTTTGCTGGCCGGGTTCGGCAGGCAGTGAGCCGAGGGTGACGTTCACGCCGTCGTCTCCTCGTCGTGCAGGTAGAGCGGGGTGAGCAGTTCGACGGACTGCGGCTCGTCGGTGTCGGGGTCGTACTCGACCCTCACCAGCGTGGAGAAACGACGCCCGCCCACCTGTCCCCAGATCGTGTTGAGGTCGGAGACAAGCAGGTGGACCACGCCGAGGGAGCCTTCAGTGTGGATGCCGGCGATGGCTAGCACCGAGCCATTGCCGTCCGGCCGGGGCAGCCTGCCGAGGTAGCCGACGTCGTACCAGCGAGACGGATCGATGTCCCGCCCCGCGCGGTACGCCGTGCCGGTACGCCGGTCCACCAGGGCCCAGGGCTGACCCTCCGGGTGCTCCCAGCCGAGTACCGGATCCTGGGCGTACAGGTCGCTCATGGTCTCGGACATGCCGGGCCCGCAGACGACGACCAGGCCGTCACGGTTGAGGTCAACCTCACCGCTCACCTGCACGTGACCGGAGCTGACGTCGAGCCCGTACGACTTGGCCAGCCCTTCGAGCCGCTTGCCGGAGTTCATGTCGGCCATGGCGACGACCGGGCGCTTCTTCTCGCCGTCCCAGCGCAACGGGGTGACGATCGTGACGGCACCCGAGCCGAGGAAGGCTCCCTCGGGAGCTGGGCCGGTGTGTCTGATCTGGTGAATCCGCCCGCGGCTCAGGCCGGCCTTCTCGGCGATCTGCGCATACGACAGCCCTTGCGCGTGGAGGTCCTGGACCACACGGCGACGGAGCCGGGCGAGTTCGGTCACCTCCTGCTGCGCGTCGGCCAACCTGGTCGTGACCTCACGCAGGAGCAGGTACGGATCATCGATCGCCATGATCCGTTGCAACTCGTCCGACATGACTACACCTCCTAGAAGTACCCAGGAGTCTAGGGCCCTAGACAGAACAGGCGCGAGATGCCGTCCCGTTTGAACCCCGATCACGTAGAACGCGGCCCGGCGGCGAGGCACTCCCCTGGGGCTCACCCTCCACTGCCCAGAGGGCGAGCGCTGGCCGCCGTCAGGCTGCACGCCGTCACCCGCCCACCCGGGCCAGGTCTGCCCAGACACAGCGTCCGCCGGCGGGGCGGTCCTTCACGCCCCAGTCCTTGGCACAGGCCGCGACCATCATCAGTCCACGGCCACCCTGCTCCACCGGGCTGGTCACACTTCGCACCATGGGCTCGCTGTCGCCGCCCTGGTCGACCACCTGAATGCGCACGAAGTCGTCAGTGAAGCCGACGACTACGAGGAACCACCCTCGGTACCAGCCGCTCCGCGTGTGCCGGACGGCGTTGGCCGCCAGCTCACCGGCGACCAGGACGGCGTCCTCCACGATGTCCGATACCTCGTCCTCCAACAGTGCGGCGACGAAGTGACGGGCTTCGGCCACTTGCCACGCTTGACCGGGAAAGATTCGAGCCCACTCTTTGGGCATGGGAATACTCCTCTGCGTCTAGGGGGCTAGACGTTGCAGTGAGCAGAGTATTCCTGCGCATGACCGATGAGCCAGGCATATTGAGGAATTATTCCTCTAACGAGTGGCGGGGGTGTCCAGGTCCCGGAAGTCCGCCATCACCTGGAGGAGGAGCTCCCGCACCTCAGACCCGAAGACCGCGGCCTCTTCGAAGCGCGTGAACGTGTCCTCGTATGCGGCGACTTCGGAGGAGTCGTCCAGGACTCGCTCACCTCGGAAGGTCTCGACGACGACCGCCGCGCGGTCGCACAAGGTGAATCCGTGACGAGGCATGACGGGTACCGCTCGACGCCAGGGGAGAACGCCGAGTCGTACCGTGCTCAGGCTCTCGACAGCCAGCAGTCGGTCAAGCTGGGCGAGCATCAGCGCAGGGCTTCCGGGCCAGGTACGCAACACGCCCTCGGGCAGCACGAACACGGACTCCCGCCCCGGCTCGTACAACAGGCTCTGCCGCTCCACACGGGCGGCGACAGCACGGCCGACAGCCTCAGGGGTGGCGTTCGGCGCGCTGTCGAAGACGTGACGGGCGTACTCCGCACTCTGAAGCATGGCCGGCAGGACAACACACTGAAACGACCGCACCAGCCGGGCGGACCGCACGACTTCATCGAGGACAGCCCCAGTGGGACTCTCGTCGCCGGGCGTTTCGACGGTGTCCGGAGTTGCTTCCACGGCGGCCAGGAGGTCGCGCACCTCACGAGCGGTGACCTCGTCGAGGTCGAGAGCGAGAGACATGCGCCCCAGGACGTCGAGGCTCGGCACCATCCGCCCGTTCTCGACCTTGGAAACGGTGGGTTGACCGACACCGGCCCGTTGCGCCAACACGGCACCCGTCAGGCCGGCCTCTACCCGAAGCCCTCGAAGACGCGCCCCGAGCGTCTTCATCCGTTCCCGCCGCTCACTCCCCATATCCAGGGTTCTACACCACCAGGCAGCCAGCACCGGGCACGAGAGCCTAGATGATCAACACCAGCCCGACATGATTCAAACTTTCTCTACTGGTTCAAGGCGGCTCGCTCCGCTCCCCGCGCGCGGCACGGCCCCCGGCCGGGCCTGCGCTCCAGTCTCCGCCCCGCTCCAGCCCGGCCGGCGTCCGTGCCGCGCGCCAAAGGATGTAGCCACCTGATGCCAGAGATGGGGTTCGTCGTGACTGAGGTGGGTTCCGGCTAGCGGAAATACATCCCAGATTCGCGCCCCGGCGCACATCGCCGGCCAGGGCATCCCCGCCGCGAGCAGATGGACCGACAGGCCGCGCTGAAACACCTCAGTGACCAACGCCGACCCCGGCGGAACGAATACGGCGAGACCTCCACCAACCCCAGACAGTGTGGCCCACCAGAGCGACCGCAACGGCAACAGCTGTGAACCGAACGGTGGTCCAGGTACCCAGAACAACCTGACTCGGCCCGCGCGACTCCATCTCCAGACGCATGGAAGTCTCATAAAAAGCCACCAGGGGAATAAGAAGCCGGAAGCCCAGGCCGCCGATGCCCGGCACCTGCGCGAGGTTCCCCAGGAGCCCAAGGGGTGCTCCGAAGAAGAATGCCAGCACACCCCAGAGGGCAATTCCGGATGATCCCGCACCTGAGGAATCCAGTCCACCCAGGGAGGCCAGGCTTCCCTTAGTCAGATAGTAGGTCACGACACCGATAGCCAGCCCCAGAGGCGCGAGAACAACCGATTCGATTTTAGACCGACGGAAATAACCCACCAGGAACGCGTAACAGGCCCACGGCCACCCACCGGTGAAAACGGCGCCCACGGCCGCACCTGGACGGCCGCCCCAATGCTCAACGGCAGGCCCTATCAGACCAAGCAACAAGCCAAGCCCGAGTGGCACCGTAAACGACACGACCCGAGCACCCCGAAAATCCACTCTCTCCCCTTCCGGCCCTAATGCGGCATTACTCCGGGCCCGTGTGCGCCCGGAGTAATGCCCACCCGAGGGAGATCAACCCTCATCGCGGCGGACACATTTACGCATTATCGTAATATGCATAGCAGGTCCATGCCGCACCTTGTGTTGAGCTGGCGTAGGAAGTCTCACCCTTCGCCGCCCAGCCACTTCCATGGTCGACATTCTGGACCCTGACCGTTGACCTGTGCTTCACATCCGCGATGTAGTTCGAATAGCATCTCTTTCCGGCCGACACCAGATCGTACCCATAGCACCACCTGCCGTGAGTCACATCCTGGCAGGTATTACCTCTCAGCTGAGCGGCCGAATCTTTGATTTCCAGCTTTACCACGCCCCACTCGGAGGGATTACCCAGCTCCGCTGGCGGGTTGACGCCGTCACCCCTCTTGTGGATGACGGGCTGCCCAGGTATAAGGCCGTCGCTGGCCTCAACCACGGTATCGCCGGTACCGGTTCCGCTCTGAGGGCCGTAGGCCGCCGCCGGGGTGGCAAAGCTGGAAACCGCAAGCACGGCGCCCTAAATGCCGAAAAGTATTGACTTTCCAAGCTTTTTCACGTTCCCCCTATCTCCGCTCCCCGTTATCGAGGGCTCGAAGGGATCTTTTATGAGGGCGCTGCGACCGTCAAGGCTTGGCCAATTTACGGCCCCGGCACTGTCTGAAACCGTTTTCAGGCGGTGGTATTCACGGGCGGGGCCATGAACGCGCGGCCACGGCACGCGTGTTGTCAAGGCCCATAACACCCCCGCCGTCGTCACGGGCCAGCCGTGGCCGCTTGGTCTGGTCGACGACACACCCCGATAACGTGGCTGAGGCCGGTGGGGGTGCAGCGAGACACACGCGCGCCCGATCGGTCGGCGCACCCACCGTCGTGGCTGACTGTCGTCGGCTGCGGTACAGGCGCGGCACCGACACTTCCCCAGCCCTGTTCAGTGCGAAGGCGTGAAGCCGGCGGACTGTTCGAGGTGAAACGCGGAGCCCGAAATAGTCGAAGTCCATCCCTGGCGCAGGGCAAGCCGAACGGCGGCGGCAACGTCGGAGGGCAGCACAGATTCGGCCTCGCGACCGATCCAGTTGCTCGGATGCGGGTGGTCGGTGGTGACCACGAGCGTTTTCCCTGGGGTATCCGCATGCTCGACCGCGAAAGTGCACGGCGACCAGGCCAAGCCCTGGAAGTACGTGGGTCTGCCTCGCAGCCGCCAGCGGTAGACCGTGCCGTCGACAACAATCCGGCGTGATCCCTTGCGGACCAGTGCCATGACACCTCCTCGAACGCCTCGCCAGCTATCTGAACAGAATTCCTGACTCAGAAGACTAGCGAGCCCGGCCCGCGGTCCGTCTCAGTTTCCGTCTCATTCAGCAGCGTTCACGGTCGTTCAGACGAAACCGGAGCCGCCCCCAGCCGCGATGGTCGTCCGCTCATGAACGCAGGTGAACTCCCCTGCACCCAGCCCAACACCCCACCACCACAGTTGGAAAGCGTGTTGGTGGGGCGGGTCCGAGGCGGACACAGCGGTGAGAGTGTCAGACCCCGATGACAGTGTGTCCGGCATGGAGACACTCAATGCCCCTGACAGCGGGGATGTGGAGCACGCCGTCATCGCACACTTCCGGCTTGCCGATGACGGCTTCGGCGACGTCGACCAGCGCGAGCGAATCTACGAAGCTGAGGAGGTGATGGAGGCAGCGACTGAGGAGGCAGGCGTCGGGGAGGTCGACGGGAACGAGTTCGGAGGAGGCGAAGCCGTCGTGTACGCCTACGGACCCAATGCCGATGCTCTGTTCAAGGTCCTGGAGCCGACTTTGCGCAGTCTGCCGTTCCGGCCGGCACACGTCCTTCTCAGGCGGGGCGAGAACGAGACACGTGTGGATCTGTAGGCCTGCGGAGCAACTAGAAACGTCGACGAGCGCACCACAAGCGCACCAGATCAGGCGGGGAACAGCGGGGAACCACGGTGAACGCAACCCGGCCCGACGAGGCCAAGGCCCACCCGTTCGCCCAGGTCAGCGCTCCCAACCGGGCCCACAGTGCACCAGCTTCCCAAGCTGAGAGCGCGAGTTCGATTCTCGTCACCCGCTCCATGATGAAACCCCAGGTCAACAATCTGGGGTTCTTCTATTGTCTAGGCCGATTTGGCGGTTCCGTGCCCTCCGCGTGCCCTAAGTGGAGCCCGAGCGGCCGCCCCAAGCATATTCGGGCGCCGCTCCGGACGCATCGGCATCGAATCGTCTCGAATAGCGAGACGCATTGCATGTGATCCGGGTCGCCCTTTTGACAGCATGCGCGTGAAATCGCCTCCGCAAAGGGGGCTCTTACTCCCCCGCCACGGCTATGCCGTATCAGGGTGGTCGCTGCTCGGTTCACGCCCCGACGCCAAGCCCGGCGCTGCGTCGCCGTGGCCATGTCGGAGATAGGGAACCTCGTCGGGATGCCGCAGTGACCTCGCGCGCCGCCAGGCCACGTCCTTCTGCCAGTTCCTTCTCGCCGTATTCCTCGAACATCCCACGGACCGTGTGCAGAAGGTCGCTTCGGTCCTCCGCAGTGAGGTTGGTGAGGAAGGTGTGCACGAGCTGGGCAATTACTGCCCATTGCGCCTGCGGATGCCACTGCTGGGCGTACCGCACGATCTCGTTGATGTCGACGCCCGGCGGCAGAGCACCGTGCTGCGCGTTCTGTTCCAGCATCAGGTAGAGCCGGGCCGTCGCCGGCGTGCGCAGGATCTCGTCCTGCATGAATCTGATCCGGGTCACGTCCCCCTGTGATGGTGCAGGCGATCAGTCGTCCGTACGCAAGCGCCTGCATCAGCCCAGCTGCCGCATGAACGACGCCGAGTTCAAGCGTTCCACCGACTCAGCCGCCCACTGCGAGATGTCCTACGCCGCCTTCCTCGCCTACGCCGTCGACAAGGCCGCCCGCGACCTGACCCGCACCGCAGCCGAGATAGCAACCGAACGGCAGGTCATCGAGGAGCTGTTCGCAGCCCGTCGGCACCTGGGCCGTGTGCACGGTCTGTTCAACCAGGTCGCGAAGGCCCTCGACTCCGGCGCGGACGCACCCCACCTGGACGCCGCATCCCAGGCCGTCCGCAGCTCCGCCCGCCGCATGGAGGACGCCGCCGATGCCCTGCTGGCCCATCGCGACGGTGGTGCCCCGGCGTGATCCCCAGCATCCACAAGCGCGGCAGCAAGACGATCGGGCTGATCCGCTACCTGTACGGCCCCGGCACCGAAGAGGAGCACAGCGACCCCCATCCGGTAGCAGCCTTCGACCCGCTCGCTCCCGGCCCCGGCCGCGACCCGAAGGCCACCTATGAGCAGCTTCAGCGCCTGCTCGACCAGCCCGTCAACGCGCTTCCCGTCGGCAAGCGCCCCGAGAAGCACGTGTGGCATCTGTCGGTGCGGGCTGCCCCGGAGGACCCGATCCTGTCCGACGAGGACCGGGCGGCCATCGCCCGCCGCGTGGTCGCCGCCACCGGCATCGCGCCGGACGGCGGTGAGCAAGCCTGCCGGTGGGCAGCCGTCCGCCATGCCGACGACCACATCCACATCATCGCCACCCTTCTGCGCGACGACGGCCGCCGACCCCGGCGGCACAACGAGGCCCGCCGGGCCCAGGCCGCATGCCGCCGTATCGAAGTGTCGTATCGGCGTCGCCCGTTGGTGGCAAGTGGCTCTTCTCGCATCGTCGACCCGGTGATCGACGCGCTGGAGGTCGGCCTGCAGGCTGTCTCCAGGACTTACGGAGCGGATGCATCGTGCGAGGCGCGTGGGATTCGTCGGCTTCGGGCTGAGGCGGAGTCTCAAGCGGGCGACTGGTCGAGCGAGGCCGGGCACGGCTGTGCGCCCGGGTGTGTGACGAGGTTGATCAGTACGTCGAGTCGGCGGCCTGCTTCCTGCAACTCGGCCACCTTGGTTGTGATGCGGACGCGCTCGTCGAGCACGCGCTCCAGCAGTTCGGGGCCGACGTGGCGGGCGTCGATGGCGGGCAGGAGGGTTGCGATCAGGCGGCTGGCGAGTCCGGCCGTGTAGAGCTGCTGGATGAGCCTCACGCGGTCCACGGCCGACTCCGGGTAGACCCGCTGCCCGCCGGCTGTGCGCTGGGGACACAGGAGGCCCTGCTCCTCGTAGTAGCGCAGGGCGCGCGTGCTGACTCCGGCCCTTTGGGCCAGTACGCCGATACGCATCTCGCTCCTGATGCTCGTGCTGTCGCCTGTCACGACTTGCCCTTCACGTTGACGTCAGGTTTTAGCGTAAGCGGCACCGGGCGGACGCCGAATCTCCCACCGCCCGCCGAAAGGAACGACCATGGACATCGCCGGTTCCACCGCGCTCGTGACAGGAGCCAATCGCGGGATCGGTCGGCGCTTCGTCGATCAGCTGCTGGCTCGGGGAGCCAGGAAGGTCTACGCCACCGCGCGACGCCCGGAGCTGATCGACACGGCCGACTCGCGGGTCACGCCGCTGTACCTGGACCTGCTGGACGAGAAGTCGATCCTGAACGCCGCCGCAGCGGCACAGGACGTCACGTTGCTGATCAACAATGCCGGTATCGCGACCGGGGCCAACCTCGTGACCGGCGACCTGGACATGATCCGGGAGGACCTGGAAACCCACCTTTTCGGCACGCTCCGGGTCATCCGCGCCTTCGCCCCGGCTCTCGCCGCGAGCGGAGGAGGAGCTGTCGTGAACATCCTCTCCGTACTGTCGTGGGTCGCCACCGAAGGGACAGGGTCCTACGCCGTGGCCAAGGCCGCGGAGTGGAACATGACCAACGGCGTGCGCCTTGAGCTCGCCGGTCAGCGGACCCTTGTCCAGGGCGTGCACCTGGGAGCCGCGGACACCGACATGATGGCGGGACGCGACGCTCCCATGATCGACCCGGCCGACGTCGCACGGGCCAGCCTCGACGGCGTACAGGCCGGAGCCATCGAGGTACTGGTCGACGACCCCAGCCGCTTCGTCAAAGCGGCCCTCTCGGGCGACCCCGCGCAGCTCTACAGCCCTCCGTCCGGGAACTGACCCTTCCCGCGCCCGGAAGCCTTGACCGGGCATCCGGTCCACTGCCGGACGGGTGACTCGGGCGCAAAGCCGGACTTCGGCTCGGACCGGCTGTTGCGCAAGCGGATGCGGGCGGCGATGGCAGCGTTCCGCTCGTCGTGGGCGCGGTCGTCGCACCCACACGATGAATCCGTGCAGGTCAGCAGCCATGCAGCCACGCAAGCGCCATCGCTTCCCACGCTGAGAGCGCGAGTTCGATTCTCGGCACCCGCTCCGTGTGGGCGCCGAGGATCTCGTGTCGGAGCGGGAGGTCGTCGGGAGTGGTGATGGATCAGCGCCGCCTTCTCGGAGGACGGGCCGGCCCTGCACGGCAGGCCCGGGCGCCGTCGACGAAGGGCCTGTCGGCCAAGGGGCCTTCAGGCCGCCTCGGCCGGGACCCGTCCGGCCTGGATGGCGTCGACCAGTGCCTGGTGGTCCTTTTCGTTCTGGTCCGCATACAGCTCCGCGAACGTCGCCAGCGCGCGGTCGAAGGCGTCGCTGCCGCCCAGGTAGGCGGCGATCGCGATCCTGTCCCCGGACCTGGCGTGGGCGCGGGCCAGCGTGGCACCGCAGAGACGGCCGAACAGGGCCATTCTCTTGGGCGACATGTCCTCCGCGACGGCGATGCCCTTCCAGTCCCGCAACTGGCGTACGTAGAAGTCCCGCCGCCTGCCGTCGATGCCCTGGACGCGTTCCCAGCCCAGGAAGATGTCGCTGGTCGCCTGCATGAGCCGCTGGCCGGCGACGACGCGCTCGCCCTGGTTGCGGAAGCTGCTGCCGCCGACATAGGGCGCCAGCACCGACTGGTCGGCCTCCTTGGCCTGGAGGAACAGCGGGTCCTCGTCGTCCTTGCCGAGCAGCAGGACGATCCAGCAGCGGGTCCCGACACTGCCCACACCGACCACCTTGCGGGCCATGTCGGCCACCCGGTACTGCTCCAGCAGGAACCGCCGGTCCGTCTGGAGGGTTTCGCCGTAGTGCTCGATCAGGCGGGTGATCTCCTTCTCCAACGCGCCGCGTTCGGCGTCCGGCAGCAGATCCTGGAGCCGGACCAGCAGCGGTGGGTCGGGAGTGATCTGACGTCGGCCGTCGACGACGTGCGTGAGCTTGTCGAAGACCTGCAACGTGTCATGTGCACGGGCCCGTTCCGTGGCGCGCTCCCAGCGATCGCGCTGCCCGGCGCTGAGCATCTCGCCGAACTGTTGCGCCAGTTCGTCCGCGTCGGCACGGGTGTACCAGACGTCGAGATTGCCCATTGCGGCGAAGCCTCGCATGCGTTCGCGGTAGGCCCTCACTGCCGTGCGGACCACCGTCGCCCGCTCCTTGGCGCTGAAGCCGTTCGCCCGGCCCGCGATCACGAAGCTGGCGGACAACCGCTTGACGTCCCATTCCCATGGGCCGGGCAGCGTCTCGTCGAAGTCGTTGATGTCGAACATCAACCGCCGCTCCGGGGAGGCCAGCAGCCGGAAGTTCAGCATGTGGGCGTCGCCGCAGCACTGCACCCTGATCCCGGTGCGGGGTGTCTCCGCGAGGTCCGCGGCCATGATGGCGGCGGCTCCCCGGTAGAAGCGGAACGGCGCCTCGCTCATCCTGCCGTAGCGGATCGGCACGAGTTCCGGCACCCGCCTCTCCGACTGGTGCCCGATGATCTCCACCGGGTCCGTGCGCTTGGGCGGGGGATGGAACTCGGCGTGGCTGGACCGGGGGACGTCGACGCGCGCCGCCTTGCCGCGGGCTACCCGCTCCTGCGGGGTACGGTGCTGTGTCTCGTCGCCGGAGTGGTGGTTCTCGGTCATTGCGGACACGCTCCATGGTCTGGTGGCCGGCGCGCAGCGCGTTGGTCTTCGCTCGGCGGCCGCCGAGGTCGTGGATCGTCCAGCATGACGTCGAGTTCGGTGCCGAGGGGACGCAGCCGCAGCCGCAGCAGATCGTCCCGGTCCGGCCACGCTGGGTGAAATGGGTGTATTCACCCATTTGCTTCAGGCTATCCCCGCAGGGTCCTCCCAGCTACCTGGGCCCGGCCGGTCACGAATCGGCCGTTCACGCGCCGCCGTCCGGTCGCGGCCGCGCCGCCTGTTCGGCGTCGTCGGCGGTGGCGGTGGCGGTGGCGGTGGCGGTGGCGGTGGCGGTGGCGGTGGCGGTGGCGGTGGCGGTGGCGGTGGCGGTGGCGGTGGCGCGGCCGGAGGCGGCGAGGAGTGCGAGCGCCGGGGTCGGCCTGTCAGACAGGCGCCCGGTGCGATGACCACGCCGAGCACGATCCCCGTGCGCAGGCTGACGCGCAGGAAGTGCAGCAGGGGGTCGACGGAGGCCGCCGCGGCGGCCTCCGACTGCGCCTGGGCCGGCAGGTGGTCCAGGTAGTAGCGGCGGGCGACGACCAGGCCGATGGCCACGACCAGACAGGCGAAGGCCGCGCCGAGAGCCGTTGCTACGCCCGGCCGGCGAATTCGTCTACTACGCCCGGCCGGTGAATTCGTCGCGCCTGACCACGCACAGCGCCCAGATGACGAACCCGTACAGCGCGATCAGGGTCATCGACCAAATCGGGTAGTACGGGATGGACAGGAAGCTGACGATGAGCAGCAGCCCTGCGATCCCCACTCCGATGACCCTCGCCCACACCGCGGCCGAGAAGAGTCCCATGCTCACCAGGACGGCCACGACTCCGAGGGTCAGGTGGATCCAGCCCCAGCTGGTCAGGTCGAACTTGAAGACGTAGTTCGGGGTGCGGAGGAAAACGTCGTCATCCGCGATCGCCATGATGCCCCGGAAGATGCCGAGGACGCCGCCGATGAAGAGCATCACCGCGGCGAAGGTCACCAGACCGCCCGCGGCCGCCCTGGACGATTCCGATCGATGGGGGCTAGCAGTCGTCGCCATGGCCGTCCCTCGATTCATCACGGGGGCCACAAGGTCGCGGCCCCTTTCCTCCATGCTGCGCCGTTCGGGCGAGCGGGGCCATTTCGTGCCGGTGAGGCGAGGCGAGGTGTGCCTCGCCCGGTTCAGCGCCCCGTCCCCGTTGTGTGCGTCCGAGATCCAGCGCAGCTCGATCTCGGACGGACATCGGCTTTCGTGAAGCCGTGCGTCCAGGGCGGTCGCCCGTCGGTGGCTCACCGCTTCGACCGTCAGCGAGCGTGACCGGCAGCTCTGTTCCTGAGTCCCCGACGAGTCCCGAGTCCCGTGAGGCCCGGTGGCAGCTGTCCTGTCGCGGATCTAGCATGAATCGTGGTGCACGCGCGGCAGGCCGGCAACGGGGCTGCTCCGTCGGCCACGGGACCGAACAGGCGCATGCCGTGGGCACGGTTCCGCCGGAATTCCGACCGCCCGGCGGTCCGCGATCGTTCCCGAGCGGCCCGCATCCGGATCTCGCGTTCGCCGGAAGACGCCGAAACGGCGGTCCCGCCAAGGTGTGCCCGCGGCCGGCGTCGCGCGCACGGCCCCAGCCGTCGCAGCGGCCGAGTTCCCGGTGACCACCCCGTCATGTTTCACCCGGACGGAATGACCTGCGGCGCCAACCCCGGCCAGCCCGTCACGTCCGACTACCGGTCACGTCCGACGACCGGTCACGTCCGACGACCGGTCACGTCCGGCTACCGGTCACGTCCGAACTACCGGTCACGTCCGGCTACCGGTCACGTCCGGCTACCGGTCACGTCCGACTACCGGTCGCCTTTCCGGTTCACCGGCGGCGGGCTTCGCACGGTGACGATCGACCTGTCGGGCGAGCTCATCACCGATGCGGACAGCGAAACGCGGATGCGCATGGCCGGGCAGTGAAGGCCCCGGCACCGAAACAGACTTCCTCGAACCGGACAGTGAGTGAGGGACGGACATGGGCGACGCCGAGAACGAGATAGGACCGATCGACTATCTGGTGGTCGAGTTCCCAGGAAGTCACATGACGGGCGAAGGGCTTCCCCTGCTGGTCGATCTGGTCGACCGGGGCATCATCCGGATCATGGACCTGACGTTCGTGAAGAAGGAGCTGGACGACTCCGTCGTCGCCATGGAGATCTCCGACCTGACCGGGGAGGCGAAAGCCAGCCTGGCCGTATTCGAAGGAGCTTCCTCCGGCCTGCTCGGCCGGGACGACATGGAGGAGGCAGCCGCGGTTCTCCAGCCCGGTGACTCCGCGGGCATTCTGGTTTACGAGAACCTGTGGGCAGCCCCCTTTGCCGCGGCGCTCCGGCGCGGTGGCGCGCAAGTGGTGGCGAGCGGGCGAATCCCGGTCGAAGCCGTCCTGGCCTCGCTGGACGCGGCCGAGCCGGGCTCTTCCGCCTGAACGCCCCAGCAGGACCAGCGCCGGAACCGCAGACAGTGCAGACAGTAGGGAGAAGGAACATGCCAGGTCTGATCCGTGGGGTCGCGCGTACCGCCGTTGTCGCCGGAACCGCAACCGCCGTCTCCAATCGCGTGTCACGGCGGCAGCAGGGCCGCTGGGCCCAGCAGGCAGCCGCCGAGCAGCCCGCACCGGCCCCGGCTGCACCGCCGCCGGCCCCGTCGGCCGACACCTCGGACAACACGATCGCCCAGCTGAAAGAGCTCGGTGAACTCAAGGCTCAAGGGATATTGACCGACGCGGAGTTCGAGCAGCAGAAGCGCAGAGTTCTCGGCTCCTGACGCGACCCGTACGCGCACGGTTCCCTGAGCCCCCTCATCGGGTACGGGCCGGTTCAGGGGCGGCCGATTCGGCCGCGGCCGCGATGTTGCGGGCCATGCCGCCGAAGACCGCGGCGTGGAAGGGAGCCACGCTCCACCAGTAGGCGTGCCCGGCCAGGCCGTGCGGATGGAACAGGGCCCGCTGCCGGTACACCGTGCGGCCCTGGGGATCCCGGCCGACGGTCATCTCCAGCCAGGCCAGGCCAGGCAGGCGCATCTCCGCGCGCAGCCGGAGCAGCCGGCCCGGCTCGATCTCCTCCACCCGCCAGAAGTCCAGGCTGTCGCCGATCCGCAGCCGAGTCGCGTCCCGGCGGCCCCGGCGCAGGCCGACGCCGCCCACCAGGGTGTCCAGCCAGCCCCGCAGGGACCAGGCCAGCGGCGAGGAGTACCAGCCGTTCTCGCCGCCGATCGCCTCCACCACCCGCCACAGCGCCTGCGGCGACGCCGCGACCGTACGCTCGCGGTGATCCGCGTAGAGGCTCCCGCCCGC
The DNA here is from genome assembly GCF_040655955.1 of Streptomyces sp. NPDC050263. NCBI lineage: Bacteria > Bacillati > Actinomycetota > Actinomycetes > Kitasatosporales > Streptomycetaceae > Streptomyces > Streptomyces sp. NPDC050263. The sequence continues at coordinate 120,739 of NZ_JBFAKW010000009.1, forward strand.
CCAGTCGGGGTCGGTCGGCAGCGGGTCGCTGGGGGCGCGGGGAGTCGAGGCCGAGGACCACCTGGTGGCCACGTCCGCGTCCTGCACGCGCCGCAGAGCCAGCCGGATCGCCCGGTCGAGGGTGACCGGTCCCTCCGGCGGGTCCGGCACATAACGGACGATGTCCCGCTCGGCGCAGACCACCTCGTGCTTCAGTGACTCGACCAGCGGGCGCGCGAGAGCGCCCGGCACCGGGGTGACCAGACCGACCCAGAGGCTGGACAACCGGGGGGTGAGCAGCGGAACGGGGACGATGACACGTTTCGGCAGCCCGGCGACGACGGCGTACCGCCGCATCATCTCCTGGTACGTGACGACATCCGGCCCTCCGATGTCGAAGGCCCGGCTCACGTCGTACGGCAGCCGCGCGCACCCCACGAGGAGGCGGAGCACGTCGCGGACGGCGATCGGCTGGATGCGGGTGCGCACCCAGCTCGGGGTCACCATCGCGGGAAGCCGCTCGGTCAGATGGCGCAGCATCTCGAACGAGGCCGAACCCGACCCGATGATCACAGCTGCCCGCAGTACGGCGGTCGGTACGCCCGAGGCCAGGAGGATGCGGCCCACTTCGGCGCGGGATCGCAGATGGGGTGACAGGGCGTGCTCGGGTACTCCGGAAGGGCTGAGCCCGCCGAGGTAGACGATCCGCCGGATTCCGGCGGCACGCGCCTGCTCACCGAAGATCCCGGCGGCGCGCCGGTCGGTCTCCTCGAAACCCCGCCCGGTGCCCAGGGCGTGCACCAGGTAGTACGCGACGTCCATTCCCTCCATGGCCGCGCGCACAGATGCCTCGTCCGTCACGTCCCCGCGCACGATCTCCGCCTGCCCGGCCCACGGGTGGTCCCGCAGCTTGCCGGGCGAGCGGGCCAGGCAGCGCACCGAGTACCCGGCCGCCAGCAACTCCGGCACCAGCCTGCCGCCCAGGTAACCGGTGGCACCGGTGACCAGACAGCGCAGCGGCCGTTCGTCGTCGGTCATGCCGATCGCACGCTTGCCGGTCCGGTGCGCCTTGTCCGGCGACGGTCGGCGGACCGGGCCGCAAGAAACGTCATGGCTCTCATGTCTTCCCGGGACGTGCCCCTCCGAGGGGCTCTGCCGCTGTTCCCCTGAGGCCATGCTTGGGGCCGAGAGCGAGCACCGCAACCTCGCCGTCGCGACGACACTCCGGGCCGGCGGCGAGCGCCACGCTCACCGCGTCGGCGAGGTTCCAGGTCGAGCGCGGTCGAGCGCGGCGTGACGGGCCCGGAGAGACCGCGCGGCGCCCAAGTGGTCTTCCGTGGTCTCGGGCATGACGACCCGGCCCCGGCTCGTCCAGCGCCGCAGGTCGTCGACCGCGCTGACGGCGGCTGCGCGTCCCCGCTCGCGCGTGGCCACGTGGTCGAGTTCCGCCAGCAGGAGCGGGGACATGACCAGGAGACCGGACGTGCCGGCGATGACGATGATCACGCGGTGGTTCCGGATCCCGAGTCGGTCTCCCGTTCGGCCGGCGTCGGCGGACCCACCGCGACGTCCCCGCCGAGGCTCGATGGCGCATCGGCGTCTTCCTTGTCAGTGCTTGAAAACGTCCTTCGTCTTCTCCTTGGCCTGACGGGCCGCACCCTTCGATTTCTTGGCCTGTCCCTCGGCCGTCATCCGCTCGTTGCCCACGGTACGGCCGACCGTCTCCTTGGCCTTTCCCGCGGCCTCTTCCATCTTTCCCTTGGCCTTTTGCTCTCGGGCCATTGTCGTTCACCTTCCTGGTCCGGTGGGAATTCGTGAACCCACCCCGAGTACCCCCTGTCGGGCAGTGAAACGGGTGCAGGTTCTGTGCCAGCCGCCTCTCGGAAATTCTCTCGACGCCTTGGAATATTCGAAGCGAAACGGGTACCCGAGCAGATAGCGATCAACAGCAAGGCTCGTACTTGAGAGAGAGGAGAAGGCCGTGATCGCCCTCGGCGTCATCCTGCTCATCCTCGGATTCGTCTTCGGCATCGCCATCCTGTGGACGATCGGGATCATCCTGCTCGTGATCGGGCTCGTCCTGTTCCTCCTCGGCTCGGTCGGCCACGCCGTCGCCGGGCGACGCCACTACTGGTAGCCCCAGGCCCTAGGGGGCTTCTGATGGTTCTCCCACGGAGATCCATCAGAAGCCCCCTAACCGGTCAGACCGACTGGTCCGGCCGGGCGGGCGCTGTCTCGTGGGTGCGGCGCCGGAGGCGGAGGCGGAGCCGTCCGCGTCCGGCGTCACGCTTGCGGCCGGTGCCGGTCGTCCTCGCCCGGCCACGGGCCTTCCGCGGAGTTGACGGTGGCGATCCCGTGACAGGCATCCCGGAGCGGCCGTAGTGGAAGGCGGCGATACGGTCGCCGTGCTGTGAGTTGAGCTGGTGGATGAGGAGCGCTCCGAAGGCGATCACCGCGATGATCACGATCACGGTCACGAATGTCTCCACGGTTCTCACCGCCTTCCCATCGGCTGATGCGGCATCTCGGCGGGCATCGCGGCGGTCATGGCGGGCATCGCGGCAGTCACGGCGGGCATCGCGGTCGTGGCGGTCGCGGTCGTGGCGGTCGCGGTCGTGGCGGTCGCGGTCGTGGCGGTCGTGGTCGGGATCCGCGGGCCTTCGGCCAAGTCGCCGGGCTCGTACACCGCCCGCAGCCGCGCCGCTTCCTCCAGCAGACGGCTCGCGGTCGACGTGCCCAGGGGGTCGCTCGCGGCGGCCATCAGCCAGGCGGCCGAGCCGGCGGGCGTCTGCGGCGGGATCACCAGGAGATTCCAGCGGCCTGTGCGGTACGAGAGCAACAGCAGTTCGTTCGGGTCCTGTTCGGGCAGGAACCAGCCCACTTTCACCACGTGCCCGGCGACGGGCACCTTGCGCGGAATGACCGGCCAGTGGACGGGACTCACCGTGACCCGGGTGATCCGCCCCCACAGCGGATCCAGTACGGCGGTCAGAGCCAGGAGTTCCGCCCCAAGATCGCGGGAGCGGGGCCACCAGGCGCCGTCCAGCAGAGCCGGTGCGGGACCTACGGGAGCCAGCGACAGGCGGAGCGGGAGCGAGGAGAAACGGTCATCGGCTTCGGCCGTCAGCGGGTGGGAAATGGTCGCGGTCATGACGCGAACCCTGCCCCGGGCCGGCCACGGCCGGCCCGGCATAGTGCATCGCCGAAAACGACACGAGCTTGACAGCCGGTGTGCGAAATATCCTCGGTACCTTCGAGGCTACTCCTCGGACAGGCCCGACGGACCGCCCGGCCCCTTCACGGAGTAGCGTGAGCCCACCGGGAGCTTTCGCACACCGGCTCCGATGTCGGCGTCGTTCCCGGTGAGCGACGACACCGGGCCGCTGCCCTCGCGCAGGGGTCCGGAGACGGGTTCGCGCAATGCCCGCGACCGCCCTTCATCCCCTCACCCCGCACCCCCTCACCTCACACCCCCTCACCTCACACCCCGCTCCACGGCCCGCCCCCTTCCGGGCCCCGACCGCGCGTCTCGCGCTGAGGTCCAAGAGCCCCTGCGCAGGGCCCGCCGAGTTGGACGGCGCCTGGTGGCCCCGTTCACGTGACCTGCCGAGCGAACTCTCCGCCCTGGCGGACGTGCTCGATCCGTTGTGGGGACGGATCACCCGTATCGCGGTCAACCCCCGCCACTGGCCGATCCTCCCGCCCAGAATCCTTGTCAACGGCCATGCGGTGAAGGTCGGTCGGTTCACCTCGGAGCTGGATCCGCACGCGATCCTGCTGCTGTCCTACACCGCGGGCAGCTGGAACCTCCTCGTGATCCCCCCGGAGACCGGCGCCCGCTCGGCCGCCCGGCTGCTGGCCGCCGCGAGTGCGGACACCGGCGCGCCGCTGACCGCGACCGTGCTCATGGCGGCGGAACGGACCCGTGCCGGAAACCGGGACGGCCGGGAGGCCGGTAAGGGCGGCGGCGACGGTGCTCGCTCGTCGCACGACCACGATCGGCCGCACGACCACGACCACGACCACGACCACGATCAGCGGCGTGCTGTAGGGAGATTGACGCCTCCGGCCTCCATGCCCTGCCCCGACGAAACCGCTGGTCGTGGGCGGGTACCGGCGTACGGCCCGGAGTAAAGTGAACACCCGGAGCCGGTCCGGGAGCCCATCAGGGGATACGGCTCATGGAGGCCTCGGAGGAGGACCGCGGCTGCCCCTCGAGGCCGCTCCCGGGCGCGGGGCCGGGGCCGTCGTGCACACCGATCGGCGGGGCGCGCAGACAGGGAGCAGGGCATGATCCGTTCAGCCGACATCCGCGAGTGGCGCAACCAGGACGTGGTCGACGAGAAACAGCGCAGGATCGGCCTGCTCGAAGCGGTCTACGTCGACACCGCCACCGACGAACCGGCCATGGCCACCGTCCGGACCGGACTGCCCACCCGCCACCGGCTGGTCTTCGTCCCCCTCGACGACGCGGTCCTCGGACCGGGCTACGTCCAGGTCTCCTACCCCAAGGGGCAGGTGCGGAAGGCCCCGTCGATCGGCACGGACGACGTACTGCCGGTCGAACAGGAGGAGGAGATCTTCCAGCACTACGGCATGACGTACCGGCCGGGAGCGGCCGGCGAACGTCAGCTCGCCCGCCGCTGACGCCGACGCCGTGCCGCCGTGCCGCCGTGCCGTGGGCGGACGCTCGGGAGCTGGAGGTACGCGTCGTCGTGTCGGCCGCGCGCGCGGCTGTCCGTCGGGGACCATCGGTCACCGGTGTGTCGGTTTCCCTGCCAGGTATGTGGTTCCGGGTTCCCGGCCCACCCGCGGTCCTCGGTGCGAGGCCGCCATGACGGGAGGGCGGCATGGTGGAGGGTGCGATGCCCGGTGCAGGAGCCGAGGGACGCTCGTGGCCGGGGGCCGAGCCGGACTTCTGGCGGCAGGTGGTCGAGCAGCTGAGCACCGCCCTGATGGTGGTCGATCCGGCCGCCCGGATCCTCGCTGTCAACCCGGCCGCCGAGCGGCTGCTGGGCCGTACCGCCGACGCGATGCGCGGAATGGACGCGCACGAGCTGCTGCACCGGGACGCGGGCGGCGGCCCGCTCGTCCGGGAGCGATGCCCACTGCTCCGGGCGCTGGCCGAGAGGGCTGCCGCGGGCGGGGACGGCGACAGTTATCTGCGCGGTGACGGTCGCCTGATCACCATCTCCTGGTCCGTCTCCCCCCTGACGGACGCCGGCTCCTTCAAGGGCATGGCCGTGCTGTTCACCGACGCCACGGGCGACCACGGCACGCGCCGGGAACGGGCGGCTGAACGGGCCGAACGGGCCGCCTACACGAGTGCGCTGGAGGACCTCACCGAACGGCTGACGCTGGTCGCGGAGATCACCGACGTACTGGGCCAGACCCTGGAGGCCGACGAGGCCCTCGCCCGGCTGGGCCGCCTGCTGGTTCCCCGTCTCGCCGACTGGACCGCGGTGGACCTGCGGACCGGTTCCGGGCGGGTCCACCGGGTGGCGGTCACGGGCCCCGCGGGCCGGGACACGGCGCTGGAGGGCGGGCGCGAGCGCCTCCCCGAAGCCGGGGAGGCAGACCCGTCGTCTCTCGTCCAGGTGCTGAACGGCGGCGACCCCGTGCTGTGGGACGGGGCAGGGACGGCCGTACCGCCCGGCTCTCCCCTGGCCGCCCTGCACAGCGACTTCCTACGGGCAGTGGGCGCGACATCCGCCGTCACGGTGCCGCTGGGCTCCGGACAGCGGATCACCGGCGCCCTGACGGTGGTGCGCACCGTCCCGGCGCACCCCTTCGACACCGCCGACCTGGAGGTGGTGAGCGACATCGGCCGCCGGGTCGGTCTGGTCGTCGACAACGCACGAAGGTACGGCCGCCAACGCGCCGTCGCCGAGGCCATGCAGCGCAATCTGCTCGCCCCGCTGCCCCGGCTCGGCCGACTGCGGCTGGCCGCCCGCTACCAGCCCGCCCCCGCCGGCTCCCAGGTCGGCGGCGACTGGTACGACGCGTTCGAGCTGAAGGACGGCACGCTCGCGCTGGTCATCGGCGACGTCGTGGGCCACGACCTCACCGCGGCGGCCGGGATGGCCCAACTCCACGGCATCCTGCGCTCGCTGGCCTGGGACCACATCGGGCCGCCGGGCAGCGTCGTCGACCGCCTCGACGACGCCATGCCCGCGATCACCACCGTCACCATGGCCACCCTCGTCCTCGCCCGGGTCGAAGGCCACCCGGACACGGGCCCATGGACCCTGCGGTGGACCAGCGCCGGACATCCGCCGCCGCTCCTCCTCACCCCCGGCGGACACGCGCGGTACCTCGAGGCCGGGCAGGGACTCCTCCTCGGCGCCGACCTGGGCGACGACACGAGCCGGCCGAACGCCACGCAACCCCTGCCGCCGGGTTCCACCCTGCTGCTCTACACCGACGGCCTGGTCGAGATCCCCGGCAGCGACCTCGACACCGGCCTGGGCCGCCTGCGCCGCCACGCCCTGGCGCTCGCCCCCGCGCCCCTGGACACACTGTGCGACCAGCTACTCGCCCGTATGCCGCCCGGCAGCACCGACGACGTGGCTCTCCTCGCCCTGCGTCTGCCGACGGCGTGACGGAGATCCCGGGCGCCCTCCAGGCGCCGGCAAAGGTCTCGATCCGGGCTGTCGCCCTTCGGTTCAGAGCGTGCCGCGCGGCCTGACCAGCCCGCTCTCGTACGCCAGGATCGTGGCCTGCACCCGGTCCCGCAGGCCCAGTTTGGACAGCAAGGCGTTCACATGGGTCTTCACGGTGCCCGTGGTCACTCCGAGCGCGGTGCCGATCTCGGCGTTCGTCAGGCCCGACGCGATGTGCAGGAGGACCTCGCTCTCGCGTGGTGTGAGGGGGGACAGCGCACCCGTCACGGACGGCGGCTGCGGGGCGCCCCGGGCGAAGGTGTCGATGAGCCGCCGGGTCACGGTCGGGGCCAGGATGCCCTCGCCGGCGGCGACCACGCGGATCGCGGACAGCAGGTCCTCGGGCAGGGCGTCCTTGAGCAGGAAGCCGGAGGCCCCGGCGCGCATCGCCTCGTAGACGTGGGCGTCGAGGTCGAAGGTGGTCAGGACCAGGACGCGAGGGCAGTGCTCCTGCGCGGTGATGAGACGGGTCGCGGTGAGGCCGTCCATGCCGGGCATGCGGATGTCCATCAGGACGAGGTCGGGCGCCTCGGTGGCGGCGAGCGACACCGCCGACGCTCCGTCACCGGCCTCGGCGACCACCGTCAGATCGGGTTCGGCGTCCACGATGGCGGCGAATCCGGCGCGGACCACCGCCTGGTCGTCGACGACCATCACGCGTGTGGTGACGGGAACACCTCCAGGACGGACTCCGGCGGACCCGGCCGGGTCGACAGCGACACCCGTACCGTACCGGCCTGTTCGAGCGTGATACGTCCGGGGCCGGTCCCCACCTGCACCTTCAGGCGTTCCGCCACCGGGCCGGTCACGGCCAGCGGTACGCCCGCCACCGTGACGCGCAGGGTGTCTCGCCGTCGGCGCAGTGTGACCCGTGCCGGGCCCTGGTCGCCCGCGTCGAGCGCCGCCTCCACGATCCGGTACGCCGACAGGGCCACAGCCGGCGGCAGGTCCTGCGCGGCCTCCGGCAGGCCCCGCAGCGTCACGTCCCGCCCGGCCGCGCGTACGGTCCGGCACAGCGTGTCGAGGTCCGCGGCGGTGGGCGCCGGGGCGAGCCCCCGCCCGGGATACTCCGAATCCTGCGACTCGGCCAGGCTGTGCAGGAGTTCACGCATGGCGGCGAGTGCCGACCGGGCCCCGGCGGCCACCTCCTCCAAGCGTCCCTGCCGGGCGTGTTCGACCAGGGCGGCCGTGGGGTGCAGGACAGCGTCGTGCAGCTTCGCCCCCAGCCGGCGCCGTTCGGCGTCCGCGGCCCGTTCCGCGTGCCACAGCGCGCCGGCCAGCGCGAGGTCGTCCCGGGCGAGGATCCGCAGCCGTCGGCGCCGTACGGCGAGCCCGGCGCCCCACAGGCCGGCGAACACGGCCGTGAGCACCACGGCCAACGGCACGAACATCACCAGGACGGTGGGCCACAGCGCGCCCTCGCCCAGCAGCTCGCCGTCCGCGCCCGCCGTCGCGACCAGGGTCCCGGAGAGCGAGAGCGCCGCCGCGCACCACGCGGGCCAGGTACGGGCCGCTCCCCGGCCGTAGACCGCCACCGCGTACACCGCGAGCAGCTCCGCGAGCGCTCCGCCGGCGAAGAACTGGGACACCCGCGACGGCAGCGCGGCCCCGGCGGCCGCCGCCGGCCACAGCCACGACGTGGCCAGCACGCCCAGGAGCGCCGGCCGGGGAGCGCGCCGCCGCCACAGCAGCGGCACCGCGTGAGCGGTCAGCAGCACGGCCACGACGAGCAGGCCGGGCACCGCGGCGCGCAGGCTCGCGCCGGTCCAGTCCTCCGCGGTGACCAGGGCGAACACCAGGGGAAGGAGCGTCGCCGTGAACACCAGCGCGGGGTCGGCCAGCCGCTGTTCCCGCAGCACGTCGCGCCGCCCCGCGCCGCCCTCGGGCGGGCCCCAGGGCCCCGTGACGTCGGGCAGCGTGGCCCGCACCCGCCAACCACCGCCGGGTGCGGGGCCGGCCGTCAGTTCCCCGCCCACGGCCGCGGCCCGCTCCTTCATCCCCGCGACGCCGCGTCCCGACCCCAGACCGTCCACGCCGCCGACTCCGTCCCGCGCCGCGCCGCGCGGGGGAGCGTTGTCGACGCTCAGTTCCAGGACGCCCTCCCCGCGCAGGACGCTGACGCGCGCGGCGGAGCCCGGGGCGTGCCGCAGGGCGTTCGTCAGGGCCTCGCGGACGATCCCGTGGACCGCCTCGGCCGCCGGACCGGCCAGGTCGGCGGGGAGCACGGCGTCGATCGGCCGTCCCAACCGGCCGAATCCGGCGATGAGTTCCTCGATGCGCGCCGTCATCGGGCGGGGATCCGGACGGTCGACGTCGTGCAGCAGACCGACGAGCCGTCGCAGCGCCGTCAGGGTCTCGGTGCCGGTGCGCTCGGCGAACGACAGCGCCTCGGCCGTCAACTCGGGCTTTCTGTCGCCGAGTCTGCGCGCGGCGTCGGCCGTGATGACGACGGACGTCAGGTGATGGGCGCTCACGTCGTGCAGTTCGCGGGCCAGCCGCCGCCGTTCGGTGTCGCCCGCCCGCCGCCGGGTCTCCTCCGCGCCGGCCAGCCGACGGGTCGCGAGGAGCCGCCCCTTGAGCCACTGCCGTCGGGCCTCGCCGAGTCCCGCGCAGACCGCGTACAGGAGCGCGCCGAGCGCCCACTCCGAGGCGAGCTCGGGCCGGACCCCGAGGCGGATGAGGGACAGGAGCCACTCGACTCCGACGGCCGCGGCGAGCGCGCGTACGGTCACGGGCACGGGGCGGCGGACCGCGACCGAGTACAGCGCGATCGGCGCACCCACCCCGAAGTAGCCGTCCTGCCAGGCCAGTTGGCCCAGCAGGAGGGCGCCGAGGGACCAGGCCAGGGCCCGGACCGGCGTCTGCCGTCGGCGGCCCAGCGCGGCCGTCTCGGCGACCACCGCGCCCAGGACGGCGACCAGTGCGGCCGCCCCGGGCGGCTCCGCGCCGGCCACGCCGGCTCCGGGCCACAGCCAGGCGATCTGTCCGGCCGCGAGCAGCGCGGGGAGCAGCCAGTTGCGTAGCGTCGTCTCCATATCGGCCCGAGCGTAGGGCGGGGTGCGACGGCGCGGCACCGTCCCCAGGTACGAGGGCGCTCTCCACCCTCCGGCAGAGTCGGCCTTCGTGCCCGCGGCCGATGTGCGGACACGGGCCTGCGGCGAGGCTTGTCCCCATGACGAGTCCCCTCCCCGAACTGCTCCCCTACCACCGCATGGCCCGCGCCTCGCTACGCCATCGATGGTGGCGGCCCGTGCTGGGCGCCGGGTTCGTGGCCGTGGCGGGCGTGCTCGTGGCCGCACTGCTCTACGGCCTCGGCTCCGTCCTGGGCGCGGCCAAGGGATACCCCGAAGCGCCGGACGGAACCGTCGAGTTCGGTCCCGTCTCGGGCACCGCCCTCGACCTGCTGGCGATCGCCTCCGCGCTGCCCGTCGTCCTGCTCGCGGTGCGCTGGATCGGCCGCCGCCCGGCGGGCACGGTCTCGTCCGTGACGGGCGGACTGCGGTGGCGCTGGCTGGGGCTGTGCGTGCTGGCGGCCCTCCCGGTCCTCGCCGTGACCACCGGGGTCATGCTCCTGCTGCCCCTGGACGACGCCCCGCCGTCGCGGTGGGCGGGCTGGGAGGTCTTCGGCCCGGCCCTCGCCATGCTGGTCGTCCTGGTGCCGCTCCAGGCGGCCGCCGAGGAGTACGTGTTCCGCGGCTGGCTCACGCAGGCGGTCGGCGGCTTCCTGCGCTCTCCCTGGTGGGCGCTCGTGCCCCAGGCCGCCCTGTTCGCCGCCGCCCACGGCTGGGGCACCCCGTGGGGCTTCGCCGACCTGCTCGTGTTCGCGGTGGTCGCGGGCCGGCTCACCGTGCGCACCGGCGGGCTGGAGGCGGCGATCGGACTGCACGCCGTGAGCAACCTCCTGGCCTTCGGCGTCTCGGCCGCCGTCGTCGACGGCCTCAAGAGCGACGACACCGCCGCGGACGCTCCCTGGCAGGTCGTGGCCGTCGACCTGGCCGGCATCGCCCTGTACGCGGCGGCAGTCCTCTGGCTCGCGCGTCGCCGCACGCCGACCCGCGCCGTCCCCGCGCCGGCGCCGGTCCCGCCGCCGCTGCCCTTCTACAGCGGGGGACACCTGCCGTTCCGGCCCGGGGGTGCCTAGGATCGCGAGCATGGCCCTGATCATGAGCGACGTGGACCGGTTCGAGACCGCAAGGCCCCGGCTGGAGGCGATTGCCTACCGGCTGCTCGGCTCGGCGAGTGAGGCGGAGGACGCCGTGCAGGAGACGTTCCTGCGCTGGCAGGCCGCCGACGTCGAGCGGATCGAGGTGCCGGAGGCCTGGCTGACGAAGGTCCTCACCAACTTCTGCCTCAATCAGCTGACTTCGGCCCGTGCCCGGCGTGAGACATACGTGGGGAGGTGGCTCCCCGAGCCGCTGCTCGCCGGGGACCCGATGCTCGGCCCGGCCGACACCGCCGAGCAGCGCGAGTCGGTCTCGTACGCCGTCCTCGTGCTGCTGGAGCGCCTGTCGCCGGGCGAGCGGGCGGTGTACGTGCTGCGCGAGGCCTTCGACTATCCGCACCGGGAGATCGCCGAGATCCTGGACATCACCGAGGCCGCCAGCCAGCAGCTCCATCACCGGGCCAGGAAGCACATCGCGGCCGGCAAGGCGCGCACCGAGATCGACGAGGCCGCCGCCCGCAGGATCGTCGAGGAGTTCCTGGCCGCGGCGACCAGCGGCCGTACCGAACCCCTCGTGCGCCTGCTCACCCAGGACGCGATCTCGGTCGGCGACGGCGGCGGGAAGGTCCCGGCCCGCACGAAGGCGTTCGAGGGCGCGCTCGCGGTCGCCAAGTTCCTGCGCGGCCTGTTCAAGCCCAGCGAGGCCAAGCGGGCCCACGTCGGCGGCACGCCCGAGATCTACGCCACGACCGCCAACGGCGGGCCCGCCGTCGTGGCCGTGGTCGACGGCCGGGTCGTCGGGATCACCTGCCTGGAGGTCACCGCGGAGGGCATCGCCGCGATCCGCAGCCAGGCCAACCCCGACAAGCTCGTCCGCGCGACCGAGCAGTGGGCCGCCGCGGAGCACGGGGAGGCGCCGCTCCACACGCTGTGAGGGCACGCTGTGAGGACACCTTGAGGCGATGTGACGCAGGCCACATTCCGATCCTGTCAGGAAACGGGAGGCTGCCCGGTTCAAGGGGCGAGACCACGCCGGACAACGGCGGCCACCGTCCAGACAGGAGCACGGACATGCAGCACCGCATCGTCGTCCTCGGAGCCGGCTACACCGGAGCCACCGCCGCCGGCCGCATCGCCAAGCGTCTGCACCGCGAGGACGTCTCCATCACCCTCGTCAACCCCGAGCCCGACTTCGTCGAGCGTGTGCGGCTGCACCAGCTCGCGGCCGGCCAGGACCTCAGGCCCCGGCCGTTCGGCGAGATGTTCGCGGGCACGGGCGTGGAACTGAAGCTCGCGAAGGTCACCGCCGTGGACGTGGACCGCAAGACGGTGGCGGTGGCGGCCTCGAACGGCCACGGGCAGGAGGAACTGGCGTACGACACCCTGGTCTACGCCCTCGGCAGCGGCTGGAACGACGGCGGTGTCCCCGGCGCCGCCGAACACGCCCACGAGCTCGCCGGCCGGACCGGCGCCCTCCGCCTCCGCGACCGGCTGGCCGCCCTGGACGCCGGCCGGCCCGTGCTCGTGGTCGGCGGCGGCCTCACCGGCCTGGAGGCCGCGACCGAGATCGCCGAGGCCCGCCCGGACCTCGACGTCGCCCTGGCCGCCCACGGCGCCCTCGGCGACTGGCTCTCCGAGAAGGGCCGCGCCCACCTGCGGAAGGTCGTGGACAAGCTCGGCATCACGATCCACGAACACACCGCGGTCGACGCCGTGGCGGCGGACGGCGTGACGACCGCCGACGGCCGGACCGTCCCCGCCGACGTCACGGTCTGGACCACCGGCTTCGCCGTCCACCCGATCGCCCAGGCCACCACCCTGGAGCTCACCGACCGCGGCCAGATCGTGGTCGACACCACGATGCGCTCGGTCTCCCACCCGGACGTGTACGCCGTGGGCGACGCGGCGATGGCGATCGGCCCCCACGACAAGCCGCTCCGCATGTCCTGCGCCTCGGGCGTCCCCATGGCCTGGCAGGCCGCCGACGCCATCGCCGCCCGTCTCGCCGACGCCAAGGTCCCCCAGATCCCCCTCCGGTACTTCCAGCAGTGCGTCTCGCTGGGCCGCAAGGAGGGCCTCATCCAGTTCGTCACCGCCGACGACCGCACGGTCGAGCGCGCCCTGACGGGCCGTGGGGCCGCCCTCTACAAGGAACTGATCTGCAAGGGCGCGGCCTGGGGCGTCGCCAACCCGACCGCGGGCATGCCGTCCCGGCGCCGGCGCGTCGTACGGCAGGAGCCCCCGAGCCCCGCACGGTCGGAGGCAGCGGCAGAGGCAGCGGTCTGACCTCGCCACGGCCGCGACTCCGGCATCCCCCGACTCACCCGTGCCGCAGCACGGGTGAGTCGGCGCGCGGGTCAGCAGTTCAGCTGAAGGGGACGGCGTCCTTCGCGGCGGTGTGCCAGTTGGTGACGATCGGGTCGTCGACGATGATGGTGCCGACCGGCAGGGAGACCGGGTCCGGGTCGTCGTTGCCGACGCCGACGATGATGGAGTCCAGTTCCTTGCCACCGTCTCCGCCGGCGCTCTTCGGGTTGACGCCGGCGTAGGCGGCGGTGTTCCCGCTCAGCTTGACGGCCTCACCGACGGACTGCTCGGCGGGACCCGCCTGAGTGCCGTCGGATCCGAACGAGACGGTCGGCAGCTCGGCGGGCAGGTAGCAGGTGATCCCCGGCTTCGCCTTCGCGATGATCAGAATGTATCCGCCGGCCTGGCTCTCGGACTTGGTGCTCCAGGAGATGTCGTTGGCGCCGCAGCCCTGCTCGACCGCCACCCGCTCGCCGTTGCCGACGTCGACGCCGGAGCCGGCCCCGTCCTCGGTTCCCTTGCTCGCCGTGTCGGAACCCTTCTCGGTGCCTCCGGTGCTCTGTCCGGTGCCCGCGGTCGCCGAGCCCGACGGGGTGACCTTCTTGCCGGCCGGGGTGGCGGACGAAGAACCCTGCGCGGCACCGCTGTCCGCAGCCTTGTCCGTGTCCTGGCACGCCGTCATCAGCATGGCGCCGCCGACGAGGGCTACGGAGACGAGGAGGGCCTTGCGACGGTTGCCGGACATTGAAATCCCCTTGGTGATCAGTGATCGAGGCCGAGCGATGTCGGCTTCTCGGTGCTTGTTGATCACTATGAGGGGACTGAGAGCCGAGGGGATCCGGGCGTCTTCGTTCCCGGACGCCGCTGTCACCGACCAGTGACATGTCCACGTTGCAGAAGACCGCGCGAGTTCGATCTCGCCACTCGACCAGAACGGGGCATATACGCATGAGTTCGACGTTCCGGCGCGCCCTCAGTGCACCCTCAGTACACCCGCAGCGCGCCCTCAGTACACGGCGGATCCGCCCTCGATGCGGTCGCGGCGTGCCCTCGGTGCGGCCTCGATCTGCCCTGAAGGCCATCCGCCTGCACCGAAGGGCCGGTTGCTGTCGGTCTGTACCGTCCCGGCCTCAGCCGTCGGCCCGCCGAAGAGAGGCCGGAAGGCGGCGGGCGCGGTCGGGCGGTTCACCGCAGGAGGACATCCGCATCGTGCACCCGCTCACCGACTCCGACCCGGTCGGCATCGGCCGCTGCGGACGGCGACATCACCGTCGTCGAGGGCGAGACGGTCCTCTGGGCGGTCGGCGCGAACCACTGACGCCCTGACGCCCTGACGCCCCTCAGATCAGTTCGGGCTGCGGTTCCGACCGCTGGGCCGGTGCGGTCCCAGGTTCCGGCTGTGCGCGCGCGACGGTCCGTACGTAGCCGTAGATCACCGAGCCCATCGCCAGCAGGAGAAGCGGTCCGGACAGCCACGGATGCTCGGCCATCTCCAGCGACAGATGGCGATACGACACCAGGAGCGCGGTGAAGACCGTCGCGCCGTAGGCGACCAGCCGGACCCCGGATCGATCCCAGCCGCGGTCGAACGAGCGCAGCGCCGCCTCGATCGTGAGCGTGAACACCACGCCGGCCACGAGATCCACGCCGTAGTGGTAGCCGAATCCCAGCGTCGCGCAGAGCGTGGCGATCAGCCAGAACGTGCCGGCGAATCGCAGGAACCTCGGACCCTTGCGGGAATGGATGAAGAGCGCGACGGCCCACGCCGTGTGCAGGCTGGGCATGCAGTTGCGTGGCGTGATCCCGTCGAACGGCATGTGATGCGGAGCGGTGATCGGCGGCGGCGTCCCCGGCCACAGATCGGCCACCGCCCACTGCGCGGTGGAGTGCGACTCCGACCACAGACTGACCGCGGCCCAGTGCTCGGTGCCGTCGCCGTAGGCGAAGATCGGTCCGACCACCGGGAAGATCATGTAGATGCCCGGCCCGAGCAGGCCGATCGCCAGGAAGCTGCGCACCAGATGATGGCCCGGGAAGCGGCCCTCGGCGGCCACGTTGCGCAGTTGGTACAGCGCGACGAGGACCGCGGCCACCGCGAGCTGCCCGTAGACGAAGTCGAGAACATTGAAGCCGATCGAGCCGGTGGCCGTGACGATCCGGCCCATCACCCACGAGGGGTTGCCCAGCGCGTGATCGGCGGTCGCCACGTACTGGTCGAGCACCACCGGGCGGGTCGTGGAGGTGATGAGCAGCCAGGTGTCTCCGGCCTTGCGGCCGGCCACCAGCAGCAGGGCCAGGCCGACGCCCTTCAGCAGGAGCACCCGTTCCGGGCCGCTGCGGCGGGTGACGGCGATGACCGCGTAGCCCAGAATCACCCACAGCGCGCCGTTGCCGAAGGGGTGGCCTTCGGTCACCTTGACGTCCATCGCCCACCGG
Organism: Streptomyces sp. NPDC050263; assembly: GCF_040655955.1. Taxonomy (NCBI): domain Bacteria; kingdom Bacillati; phylum Actinomycetota; class Actinomycetes; order Kitasatosporales; family Streptomycetaceae; genus Streptomyces; species Streptomyces sp. NPDC050263. The sequence continues at coordinate 136,285 of NZ_JBFAKW010000009.1, forward strand.
ACCAGACCGAAGGCGACGTCGATGCCGATCGCGACGCCGACCGCGATGAACCGTTGCCGCCAGGTGAGCACCACCAGCATCAACGCCATGCTGGCGTACAGCAGGGGGCCTGATTTGGGCGGGAATATCACCTCTCGCACCTGGCTGGTGATCGGTCCCGGCAGGCCGTAGCGATGTGCGGCGAATTCCAGCGCGACGAGGAATCCGAGGACCGCGGCACCTGCCACGACCCAGAGTCTCGTCCTGCGCGCTATTCGCCTTGTCCGCGAAGGGGCGTTCGGTATTTCTTCTATCAATGTCGGCTGCTTTGTTAGGTTTTGGTTACTTCACGGTGGGTTGCGTTCGTTACCCTCCAGCCGGGGCCGCTTTCTCTGTCACGAGGACCAGCCCGTCTGAGCAAGACGGAATGATGGCAGCCCGGGTTCCGGCCTGAGTGCTTCCTGTGCTGTCACCGGCGAGCGCGCAGAGCGAAGCACAGGGAATCTGCGCAGGTCAATAGCCGTGTGGACGCGTGGGCAGGGTCACTCCCGGTTCAGCTCACGGGCCCATGTGGAGGTGAGCGGCCCACAGGGTCGGGAGAGCCGGGTAGCGGTCTCGGATCAGTCGGATCGCGGCATGGACGCAGACGCCGGTGCGGGCGGCGTCGAAGCGGCCCGCGGCGAGTTGCGCGTAGACGCGTTCGGCGATCTCGACGGCGATGGCGTCGTTGATCTGCCACAGCGTCCCGACGACCTGCGGGAAGCCGGCGAGTTGGAACGCGGTGACGACATGCAGGGCCTCGTCGGCCAGGTCGCGCCCGGTCACGGCGGTGGCGCAGGCGGACAGGTAGGCGAACTCGGAGCGCTCGAGCCGCAGCCGGGAGATCTCCAGCACGTTGAGCGGGTTGGCGGCATGGTCGTGGACCAGCAGGTGACTTCGGTGCGGGTCGTCGGGGTCCACGCCGGCGTGGCAGGCGAAGTGCGCCCAGGGGTGGGCGGCGAGGCGGGAGAGCACGGCCTGGCGGGTCGCCTCCTCGCCGACCAGCCCCTCCGTCTCGGGAAACATCCCGGTCAGGTGCTCGTACTCGGCGCGGGCGCCCGGCAGATCGCGCGCGCCCGGTGTGTGCGGCATGGCGACCGCCAGGAGGCGCGGTGGGCCGGATTCCCCGGGCGCGACCGCACGCCGTCGGTGCTGGGCGCGGGCATGGGACAGCGCCCGCACGGTGGGCGCGTACGAGGACACGACGCTGTCCATGACCGTTCGTCGACGCCCGCCCTCGGACGGCGCCTGAAGATGGTGTCCGGCGGCGTGCAGCGGGAAGTGCGCCAGCGGGCCGCAGGGGATCCACCACATACGACGCGTACCGGGTCCGCCCGCGGGCCGGGTGAGGCCGAGCAGGTCCAGGACCGGTTCCGCCACCGCGTCCCAGAGCCAGGGCAACGTGTCCTGCGCCATGACGCGTTCGGCCTCGATGCGAGCGTCATGGGAGCTGCCGTTGCGCGCCAGAAGCCGGCGCATGTCGTCGAGGCGGCCGTGGACGTCGTCGTGGTCGACGTTCGGCAGTGCGCACACCTCGATGCCGTCGGTGGTCAGCACGAGGGCGTCGCACCGGTAGCGGCTGACGTTGACCATGACGATGGGGCCGCTGTGCGCTTCGGCGGCCAGCTGCGCGGCCTGCGGGGGCAGCAGGAAGCGCTCCAGACCGGGCAGGGCGCGGATCCGTGCGACCAGACCGTCCAGCTCCTGGGCCAGCCTGCGGCGGAGATCCGGGTCGTCCTCGGTGGCGTCGGCGGCGATGACGTCGTCCTCGGTGGCGTCGTCGGCCGTGGCGTCGTCCAGTCGGGCGCACAGGTGGTCGAACCGGTCGGCCAGGTCCGGGGCGCGGTCGCGCAGTTCGGTGAGATCCGTTCGGGAGTCCAGGGCCTGCGCCAGCAGCACACCGCGTCCCATTTCGAGTACCTCGACCGCCCGGTCCGGCAGTCCGGCGGCCAGCATGCTCGCCGCCGCGTCGCTCGCCAGACGTGCGTGCTCGGCCATCCATCGCGTCGCGTCGGACCGCGCGAGGCCACGGGCCGCCAGGCGGGGCAGCAGCTCCACGCCGAGGGCGAATCCGCGCGCCGCCCGCTCGGGCCGGCCGAGCTCCATCGCGAGCTCGCCCCATTCGCGCGCGGCGGACAGCCGGACCGCCGTCGGGGCGCTGCCCCTGGACGCCGCCGTCTCCAGGAGACCGAGCGCCTCCTCGACGCGCCGTCCGTCCTGCGCGGTCACGCCCTGGACGCTCAGCGACCGAGACGGCGACGGCGACGGCGACGGCGACGGCGACGGCGACGGCGACAGAGACGGCGACGGCGACAGAGACGGCGACGGCGACAGAGACAGAGACAGAGACAGAGACAGAGACAGAGACAGAGCAAGGTTCACTTCGCAGTGCGCGCGGAAGTGATGGTCCTCGGCGGTCCCGGCGACGGCGGCGCGGCCCACCGCGATCGCCTCCTCCAACGAGGCCGGATCCCCCGACCGCTCGAAGTACATCCGCAGGGAGTTGCCGAGGTTCGACAGGACGACGGCCCGGTGACGGCCGCCCGCGCCGTCGGCGAGATCCGTCATCTCGCGCTCCAGCACGATGGCGTGCCTCAGACTGCCGAGGTCCTCGGCGTGGCGGGACCTGGCCTTCAGCACGACGGCGAGGTTCGCCAGATGCATCCATCGATCCGGGTGGTCCTCGGGCGTCGCCGCCACCGCCTCGCCGCCCAGCGCGATCGCGCGGTCCAGCGCGTGCGCGTCTCCCGTCCGCCGGAAGCGCCGGTTCAGCATCCCCACGAGGGTCGACCGGCAGCGCGGTCCGTCGGGGTGCCCGGCGGGTGTGACGTCGACGACGGTGCTCGCGGCCTCGATGGCCTCGTCGAGCGCGGTCGTGTCGCCGGTGCGGTCGGCGAGCGCGTCGAGCAGGTCGCCGAGGTTGTGGAGGGCGGTCCGCTGGATCGGCGTACCGCGCGGCGCGGCCCCGACCGCCCTGCGCGACATGGCGATCGCCTCGCTCAGGACCGACTGGTCCCCGGTGCGCCGGAACTGGTGGCTGAGCAGGACGGCGGAGTTGACGAGCACCACCGACCGGGCCTGGTCCGAGTCCGGCAGGGCCTCCAGCGCGGCGCTGCTCAGCTGTAGGGCCTCGTCCAGCAGGGCGTCGTCCCCCGAGCGTTCGTAGAGCATCCGCAGGGAGTCGGCCAGCCCGCCCAGGGCCACGTGCCGATCTTCGTCCACCGGGGACGTCTCGCGGACGCCCGCGCGGCCGACCTCGACCGCCTCCCGGAGCCGGCGGACATCACCCGTGCGCTGGAACAGGGCCCGGAGGGAGCCTGCCAGGTTGTGCAAGGACATCGTGCGGTCCTTGCTCCCGGCCGCGGACCGCTCCGCCGCATCACGGGCGACGGCGACGGCCTGCTGGACGTCGGCGAGTTCCCCCGTGTGCTCGTACAGGCGCTGCCAGGCCATGCCCAGGGTCCGCTGCCGGCCGACGAGCGAGCCGGGATCGTCGGCGGCGTCGGCCACGGCGTTGCGCGCGGCGTGGATCGTCAGCCGCGCGGTGTGGGCGTCGGCGCCGCCGTCGAGGTGGAACGCCAGCACCTGGAGCAGGTCCTCCCACGTCGCCTCGCCGTCCGGCCTCAGCGGTGGCCCCGGTGGTCGCGGCACCGGCTCGGGCAAGGGCAGCTCGGGCTCCAGCAGGCTCACGACGACGAGCAGTGCGGTGGCCGTCCGCACCTCCGGCAGGGCGCGTTCGTCGGCGAGAGCCAGCCCGCGCCGCCAGTGCAGCATCCCGACGAGGTGGCAGGTCTCCACGATGTCCTGGGTCCGGGTCGTGGCGGCGAACAGCTCCACCGCCTCGGTCAGGGCGGCGGGGTCGAGCAGGCCGTACGGACCGGCCGCGCCGTCGAGCCTGGACCGGACAGCCGCCGCCCACCGTTTCCGCACGCGTCCCCCAACGCCCGTTACCCGCGCCCGACTTCACGGTGCGCGCCCCTCAACATCAAAATATCGCGTGAACCCTACGCCCCGGCACGTAGCGTGACCGCATGACAGATCTGGTCGAGTCCCTGTCCAAGGTCGTTCTGCGGGCCGGCGAGGAACTGCTGCGCAAAACAGGTACCTACCCCCGGCCCCTGGTCCACATCCTGGCCGAGGACATGGACCAGCCCTACGTCGGCTTCGTCACCTGCCGACTCTTCTACCGCGGCGCGGACGCGGCGTCCGCACTCGCGGACCTGGGGCTGTTCCCCTCGGTGCTCATGGCCACACGGCTCGTCGTGTCGTGGGAGGACCGCGACCTGCGTACGGCGTTGGAGCTCCCGGGCGAGCCGTTCGCGAACGGCCTGGTCATCCTGGACGCCGGCTTCGAACAGCACACCCTGCACTGGCATCCCTTCGACGTCGAGGTCGGGGAGATCGGTCCACACGGCACACCCCTGGTCATCCCGCACTGGGGCACCCCTGCCCGGATCGAGGACGTGCCGCTCCTGCCGCCGATCGCCGAACTGCTCAAAACCTGGCGGGAGTTCCGCAACGAGGACATCCAGGAAACGGCGATCAGGCTTCAGGAGGCGGGATACGAATTCAACATGGTCAAGCGCTGAGCCGGGCGGCCTCGGCCGCAATGCGGGTGCGCCAGGACGACGAGAGCAGCACGGAGGCGGAGTTGGACCTCATGGTCCAGGCCGTGGGCCCGCTGGGATTCGACGTGTCCTGGGAGGGGGCCTTGCGGGGCCTGCCCTCGTCGAAGCTCTGCGGAGTCCAACTCTGCGTCAACAGCGTGTGGACCTCCCAGTGCACCGAACCCGCCCCCGGCACCCACGTGGTCTATCTCTCCATCGGCACCCGCAACCGCGACTCTGGTCGGTACGATCGACGCCGGGTCACCGGCCGCCCGGTCCACGCCCCCTGAGGTTCCGCCCTGGCAGAACGGCGACCAACTCGCACAACTGGACGCGATCCTGGCCGACGGCGGGGCCGGCCGGCGCACAGGTGCACACGGCGTGGGAGCACCTGGCGGCTTCACCGCCGGACGGTCCCTAGTGCCGCGGCAGGCAACGTTTGCCCGTCAAGGAGCGGCGTCCGGTGCGTGCTCTCGGCGTGCCGGCCGGAAGTCCTCGTACTGGACGTACTT